>CAZGMU010000670.1:1677-2082 GCA_964526975.1 uncultured Planctomycetaceae bacterium | reverse complement strand
CTCTTCTCGATCGGGCATGCGAATGCAGGCCGCCCGCAATGCCTTGCCGGCAACCGCTGCATCGTCGGCATGTTTGCCCGTCACATACTGGTTGATTAGAACCTCAACGTCTTTCGGCTGGATAGTATCGCCCAAAGCGACCAGGGCCGCGTGCCGAATGGCTTTGTCGGAGTTGTCGAGTGATTTCTTAAGTTCGGGAGTAGCGCTGATTCGCCGAGCGCCGACTGCGTGAATGAGCGCGGCGAGCGCCTTGCCATCGGCCTTTGCCAGATTGCGTACGAGTGCCGAGTTGACGCCATCGCCGGGAACGGCCGCGAGAGCCGACGTGGCGGCTTGAGCCAGGTCGGCATCTGAATCGGCGGCGATCTCCAAGAGGACCGGCAGGCTGGTTGCATCGCCGAGGCG
>CAZGMU010000670.1:0-1667 GCA_964526975.1 uncultured Planctomycetaceae bacterium | reverse complement strand
TTTGTCGCCATTCCTGGCCGCGTTGAGAACGACGGGTGGCAAGCCGCCATCGTTGCGATCCGCCAGGACGCTTAGCAGGCCAACTGCACGCTGCGAGGCCAGTTTTGGCAGTTCGGCCGAAAGTGCTTCGGTCACTTCGCGGCCCTCTAGTTCGCGAGCTGAAGTCAGGCCAATTTGGAAGAAGGCTTTGTCCTGCGCATGTAGTTGTTCGACGAGCGTGGGTAGTCCGGCGGCGCCTTTTGCGACAATGTAGCCACGTGTCGCTTCGAGCTTGCGCTGCTTCGGCACTTCGGCCTTGCGAACTTCGTCGTAGATTGCGGCGGCTTCGTTGGTTTTCCCGGCCTTATTAAGTTGCTCGGCGCAGAGAATGCAACCTTCCGCGACCGCAGAGCGAACAGGAGGCTTTGTGCTAGTGAGCGCTTCGCGAAGCGCCTTGGTGGCGCTTTCATCGCCAATCTTTCCCAAAGCCACCGCGGCAGCGGACGCCGCCTGCTTGTTCTCCTCGCCGAGAAGCTCGGTCAGCAGCTTTGTAGCATTGGCCGATTTGCGAACACCGATGGAATTGATGGCACCGACTTGCAGTTTCCCGGGCAGATCTCGGGCGGCAAGGATCAATGCGTCGTCGGCAGACGGGTCTTCGATCGCTTCAAGCGCGATTCGCGACCAGGACGCTAGCTCCCGGTTGCTCAACAGCTTTGCTAGCTCGGGCACGCATTCTTTCGTGCCGACGATCGCCAGCTGTTTGCAGGCAGCGGCTTTCTCTGGATTGGACTTCGTTTTCAGCATTTCAATGAGAGCGCTTTCGGTCGGAATCTTCGGCAATTCGCCGACGGCCGACGCGAGGGAAGGCAAAACGAACAGAAAGGCGGCGGCGAGCGCCACACATTGCTTTTGTAGTTTTGAGAGCATATTCATGACATCCGCTTGGTCGATTGGCTTGCTTTATGGACGAACGCAGGAACGGCAATGCACTTTTTATCTGGCCCACTCGCTCAGGAGCGAGAGTCAGGTTAGATGCGCCATGGTTCACGAAGGGCTTCGGATCGCAGCCGATTGGCTTCGGCGTCGTTGACGAACTCGTGCTTTTTGAGGTCGTAGGTGAGCTTGCGATTAAGGGCCAGGGCGATGTTCGCCCCGTGGCAAGCGATATGTGAGAAGCAGGCGGCGTCGGCGTTGGCCTTCGGCTGGCTGCGGGTCTTCACGCAATCGAGGAAGTCGCGCACGTGGAACGTGGCGGGATAACCATCGATCTCGGCGACGGTGCGGCCCGCCAGCAGTTCGGGCGAACTCAGCACGTACTTTCCGCTGTCGGCCGTTTCGACCCAGCCGGTCTCGCCTTCAAAACGGACAGGGCAGGAGCCCAGCGGGATCCAGTTGTGCTCGCGGAGGATGAGTTTTACGCCATCGGCGTACTTGGCGACGATCTCACCATTTTCGGGCGGATTGTATTCAACCGGGGCAGTGCCATCGGCTCCGGCTGCCCATTGGCAGAGGTCGACGCAGTGTGAACCCCACTCGAGGACGCCACCGCCGACGAGGCCGCCGCCTTTCTCGAAGTTAAAGCCATCGAGCAGTTTGCCGTTGTAGGGACGATATGCGGCCGGGCCGAGGTAGAGGCTCCAATCAACATCTTCCCTGGCTGGCTCTTTCTCGGCGGGCAGCCAGCC
>CAZGMU010000669.1:0-2085 GCA_964526975.1 uncultured Planctomycetaceae bacterium | reverse complement strand
ACCGCCGGGAGCGTTCCGCCGCTCTCGGCCGCCCGGATCGAGCCGATGATGTTGCCGGGACAGGATGGATACGTCGATTGCAGCGCGACGCTGAGCGCATCGCCGGACATGAGCCGAGCGCTCATGCGCGAGTAGATCTTGCGAAGTTTGCCGCGCTCACCAATCGCGGCTGCGGACAGGGCCTGCGGTAACGGGAGATTCTGGCCGACGACCAGCGCGAGCGTGTGCGTGATGGAGCGAGTCCGCTGTCGCCGCACCCGCAGCCGCGCGGCGATCGCCACGGCGGCGACGACGAAGAGAAACAGCGCGGGATAGAGCAGGCCGAGCAGGAACACGAGCACAATAATATCGCGCGAGACGGGTCGGGGGCATTACTGCAAAATGCGACGCATCCTACTCCGCTGCGCTATGTACATGCCTGACTTTAGATCAAACGCAACCGCTCAGTGCCACTGCACCAAACTATTTGATCGATGTGCATACGTTGTCAGGAACGTGCGAATGGGCGACAGAATCGCAACGCAACTTCCACGAGTTGTTTGCCAGTTCTGATGTGGCGCTTGGATTCTCTGTGAGCGCAACCGACCTCGCGCTCGCTTTCGGATCGGGCGACTGCGACGGTTTCGCTACCGGCGTTGGTTCAATGAACGTCTCCGCTTCGCTCCCGCTTGAGGTAACAGAAGATGGCAAACTGGTAATCACTGTTGCCTGCCTAAGCAGTTCATCGTTCTGCCAAGCCGAGTCCTCTGCCTCAGCGTCTTGGTCTCTGTCGGGCGGCTTATCGCTATCGGACTCTCTTTCTGTCGACTGTAGCGATACTGACTGCTGGCAAGGAAGTGCGGTCTATGACATCCCTGAAGGATCATACTCATTTAGTGCGGGCATGATTTATTCATCGCAATCGCGTGCCGGTGCTACTTCTACCGTATGCAGCCTCGAGGATGATGACGAGAATGACAACGCGGGCTTTAATTTCCGAGTTCACCTGCGCTATTACCCTGGCGACACTGTATGCCCTGGCGACGTGAACGGAAATAAGGCGGTGGACGTCAACGATCTTTCAGCGATGTCCGCCGCTTATGGTTCGGTGATTGGTGATTCGAACTACAATGCGAACGCCGACTTCGACGGCGACGGCGATGTTGATTTGAGTGATTATTCGATTCTGCTTTCAAACTACGGCGAGACCTGCTAAATGAGTCGCCAAGCCTGATGTGCCGTTACGAAATTGGCCGTCGAATGAGAGTTCGACGGCCAATTTCGATCAGTTAGTCGACTGTGCTATTCTCGGCGGAGATTGTCCTGATATCCGCGGTACGGCCAGCGCGTCATTAGTGTCGCCGCGCCAGGCGGAGTCGGTGTTTGTGTCGTCCCATTCGCCTGATAGCGAACGATTAAAGCACCCGGAGTGGGATACGCATCAGTCTGCCAAGCTCGCCCTCTTCGAAGGAACCAACTCGAATCGTAGCCACCGTTAGGATCCGTGTAATTCATTTCCACTAGAACCTGCTGCTCCCACTGCGCTAGCGCGACATTCTTCGTCGGACGGGCGGAGCCATCCACATACACTACGCTGTCCGTGCGGATCTTCTTGTGCCAGCCAGTAACGTCGACAATTTCGGGATCCAGCGTGCCGTCGTTTCGGCTCAACAAGTAGAATAATGGCTCCGAATACAGCACGAGTCGCCCGGGCTGCTGGAGCGTTGAAAGCCGGTGCCCCCACGCGGCGACAGAAAATGCGCCCTGCGAATCCGGATTGCCCAATGATGCCCATACGAGGCCGGCCACATTGATTCGATAGCTATTGCCGACAAGATCATACATCGGAATGCCGGTCGCCGCTCGGGAAATGTCACGATTATGCCAGCCCGTCGGCGCATTCGGCCGCGGCGTCGCCGGCAAATCCGGCGAGTACCCGACATCCGATGGGCAACGGAACATATCGTACTTCTTTCGATCCGACGAGTTGCCGCCGACAATATACTTATTAAGTGGGCGCGAGTTGGCACCCCAATACTGCGGTTGCGCTCCCGCCGGGATCGGCTCACCGTCTTCGGGATCGAGCATGGCGTTGGTCAAGCCGCC
>CAZGMU010000668.1:1841-2095 GCA_964526975.1 uncultured Planctomycetaceae bacterium | reverse complement strand
CAACCAAAGGTGCCGCTAGTTCGGGCCGGATCGATGAATCTCAAAGTCCTCGTGCATCGAGACGCTGGGTTCGACGGTCCCCTGACGGTGTTGTTCCCTTTTAATCCACCCGGCGTTGGCTCGGCCGGCGCGATTACGATCGAGAAGGGGAAGTCCGAGGGGATCTATCCATTGAATGCCAGTGGCGACGCGATGCTCGACAAATGGCCAATCATGGTAATCGGGGCTGCAGAAATGGACGGCCAAGCATGGGT
>CAZGMU010000668.1:0-1734 GCA_964526975.1 uncultured Planctomycetaceae bacterium | reverse complement strand
CCGTTTGAAGGCAAAGCGAAAGCGGAGCTACTTGGACTTCCGCCAGGCGCATCGGCCGAACCGTTGGAGTTCACCAAGGACACCAAGGAATTGATCTTTCAAGTCAGAACAATGAAAGACACGCCCGCCGGTAGTCACAAATCGCTGTTCTGTCAGGTGACGATAACGCAGAACGGAGAGCCTATCGTCGGTACCGTTGGCACAAGCGAGTTGCAAGTGAACGAACCACCGGTTTCGGCGCCTGCGGCCTCCACGCCAGCACCCGCGCTTACCACTTCGGCGCCTACGCCTGCTGCAAAACCACTTAGTCGTTTGGAGCAGTTGCGCGCGAAGTCGCTTCGACCGGAGACGAAGAAATAGATGAATGAAATCGCGTTAGCCATGATCGGTCTGCGGCTAGCTATAGGCCTCGCCGCCATACTACCTACTAGTTCTCAACCAGGCAACAGGCTTGCTGCGTTGCACGTTTACCCAAGCCAAGTGACACTCACGAACTCGCGTGACCAACAGACGTTGATCGTTCAGGCAGAGTATGCTGATGGCATCACGCGAGATGTGACCGACAAAGCTCAATGGGTAGCAAATCGCGCCGACGTCGCAACACTCGAGGGGAACAAGCTTGTTCCTGAGGGCGATGGCGAGGCAGTTTTCACAGTGGCTTTCGACTCGGCAAGAATCGACGTTCCGGTCAGCGTCCAGCACGCGAAGATTGATCCTCCCGTCAGCTTCAAATTGGATGTTATGCCCGTCTTCATGAAGGCCGGCTGCAACACGGGTAGCTGCCATGGTTCGGCTCGCGGAAAAGACGGCTTTCGCCTGTCGCTTTTCGGTTTTGATCCTGACGGCGACTACTATCGTCTCACGAGAGAGCAGCCAGAACGTCGACTCGATCTTTCCATTCCAAGCGAGTGCCTGTTAATTCAAAAGGCCAGCGGTCAGGTGCCCCATTCGGGAGGCAGCCCCACAAAGAAGGGTGACCCGCAGTACGCGACGCTGCTGCGCTGGCTGGAAGCCGGCGCGCCAGCCGATACGGGTATCGTACCAACCCTCGATAAACTGGAAGTATATCCGCCGACTGCGCTCCTCAATGGCCCCAATGAAACGCAGCAACTCACCGTCCGAGCAAAGTATTCTGATGGCACCGACCGTGATGTGACCAACCTTGCAATATTTCTATCCAGCAACGATAGCGCAGCTCCCATTTCCAAAGAGGGCAAGGTAACTGCTGCCAATCGCGGCGAAGCCTTTATCATGGCGCGCTATGAGAAGCACACCGTTGGCGTGCCGTTTATTGTGTTGCCGAAAGATCTGAAATTTGAATGGAAGGACGTAAACACTAACAACTACATCGACGACCTTGTCGACGATAAACTCCGCCGTCTACGGATTCAGCCTTCTGAGCTTTGCACCGATGCGGAGTTTATCCGCCGTGTCAGCCTGGACATCTGCGGCGTACTGCCGACGGTGACCGAATCTGAGCAGTTCCTCGCTGACAAAGACGCCGCAAAACGCGATAAGCTCGTCGATCGTCTACTCGCGCGCAAAGAGTTTGTCGAGCTATGGGTGATGAAATGGAGCGAATTGCTGCAGATACGCTCTACGCCAACGGTGAGCTACAAAGCAACTCTCTTGTACTACAACTGGTTGCAGGAGCAGATTGCCCGAAATGTGCCCATCGATACGATGGTTAAGAAGCTGCTTGCTTCCCAGGGAGGTACGTTCAGCAACCCGGCC
>CAZGMU010000667.1:0-2099 GCA_964526975.1 uncultured Planctomycetaceae bacterium | reverse complement strand
CAACTTATCCGAACATGCCCAGCACGTTGCAGGCAAGGAGGCCTCGCGTGAAGCACTTACCATCACAATGTCATGGTGTGTCGCTACGTCAACTTTTGGCGAGCAACGCTCCCGGAGTTCGGCTACCCGACTTTCGCGCTACCAGTTGCACCAGCGACTGGCGCAACGTTCGGCCGGGCGACGTTTACGTCGCGATCACCGGCGCCGACGACGATGGCCACGACTATGCGACCGAAGCAGCAGGCCGCGGTGCGGCGGCAATCATTTGCGAGCGTCAGCTTCCGGTGTTCAACGTGCCGCAATATGTCGTTGCCGATAGCCGAGTTGCTTATGGCGAACTTTGCCAAGCGCTAGTGGGCAACCCGTCGAGAAAACTAAAGATAATCGGCGTTACAGGCACTCACGGCAAGACAACCGTGGCCCGTTTGCTGAGCGCCGTGTTTCGCGCGGCAGGAATGGCCGTCGGCACGCTCGACTCGTTTGGCTATTACGACGGCTACGAAGACAAGCCCGCGACGAGTGGGCCGTTGACCGCCCCGGTGCTCGCCCTTTCGCTGTCCGAAATGCTAGTGGCTGGCGTGACTCACGCGGTCGTTGAGTTCTCCAGCGTTGAGCTTGCTCAGCAAGTTTTGGCTGGTGTAACGCTCGACGGCGTATGTATTACAAACATTGGAAAACATCATCTGGACCTACATGGCTCGCTGGAGAACTACCGCGAAGCTAAGCGGCGGATTCTCCACTACCTCGATCCCGATGCAGTGGCCATCCTCAACGCGGATGACGCCGAATCGGTAAAGATCCTGGACGAACTGATTCGCCCCGTGCTCACGTACGGCTTGCAGAAACCCAGCGAAATCAATGCTCAAATCGTTGAACAATACATCAACGAACAGACCTTCATGCTGTCGGCCAGCGACGACTCGGTCGGTGTTCGCACCGAGATCGTGGGCGATCATCATGTGTACAACTGCCTTGCCGCCGCGACCACGGCGCTGGCTTACGGCGTGGAATTAACGACGATCGCCCGCGGTCTGGAAGCGGTCGATCGATTGCCCGGGCGAATGGAACGCGTCATGGGCGGCCAGGACTTTGCCGTCGTGGTCGATGCCGCGAGCTCGCCCGAGGCACTGCGAAATTGCTTGCGTGCTGCCCGCAAGGGAACCAACAACCGTCTGATTTGCGTCTTCGGCACTGGCGATGAGCGCGACTCCCAAGAGCTAACCGCGATTGGGCGCGTCATTGGCGCGATGTCCGACATGGCCGTGGTGACGAATGCCGGCCCGGCGGCCGACGGGCGTCATCGCACGTGCATGGAACTACGAAGTGGATTCGCCGACGTTCGCAAGGCAACGATCATTATCGATCGCAGCCAGGCGATCGGTTGGGCGATGCAACAAGCGCAGGCTGGCGACACGGTCGTGATTGCCGGCATGGGCGAACGGCCCCACTCGCCGCTCGATCCAGAAGACGCGCTGGCCAACGATGGTGAGCTCGTCCGATACGCACTTCGCACCGCGACTCCGACAGTGCCGCTGCGGATGGCTGCGTGAATAATACAACAAATAGACTCGGCAAGTTGCCAAAGCAACGCAGCCAACTTTTCCAATACATACCTCATTCAATAGAAAACATAGCCGACCCATCCTGGGTCGGTCGCCCGGCAAATAGATCCGGAATAACTGGCAACGCTTATTCCCACCCAAGATGGGCGGGCTATGTTTTCGAGAGAACCAATACATACCCGTTTACTGTTTTGAAATACGCTGAGGCTTCATCGTCGGCTCTGCGAAATTGCGGGATTTCGCCGGGCCACCCTCCCTGGGTTGGAGCATACGCTTGCCGCGCAATGGCTTCTGGGTCAGCCGCGCGTGGCAAGTGCTTCACGATGAAGCTTACGTCTGAGCACCGGAGTGGCGCATGCCGCCGCTCCGGTGTCTCAGCGGAACACGGAAGAAAAGGGGGGAGGCTGGGAAAGTGGGAGATGGGGAGGCACGCACTTCACGCGTGTCGCTTCGCAACTCCTTCCCTCCCCTCCTCCCCCTCTCCCAACCTCCCCCTCTCGACTTCCATGGCACGCCCACCTCACATCGTATTCGCCA
>CAZGMU010000666.1:836-2125 GCA_964526975.1 uncultured Planctomycetaceae bacterium | reverse complement strand
CCATCCGCGCCGCGACGGCCGACGCCTCTTCCACTAGTTCTGGATTCCAAGTCGCGGCCTGACCGAGCGGTATCGGAAAGATCGTGCGATAGCCGTGGATTACATCGCGGCCGATTACCAGCGGAATGCCGAGCCGGCTTTCCTCGACCGCCACGCGTTGTAGGGCATTGATCGTGCTGATGTTGATTTCATTGAGCACCGAGCCGAGCTGGCCCTGACGAATGCGATCGTAGAGCACGCTGTCGGCGACCAGGTTGTCAGCATTGCCGGTAGGCGCGCCGCCGATGCCATTGAGCTGCGTAAGCTGGCCGACTTTCTCCTCGAGCGTCATTGCGGCGACCAGCGATTCGACCCGTTTGTCGATGTCCAGCTTCGAGTCGAGCCAAGTCCGCGCCTGTTTGGCAAGCGGCTTAGTGAGCGATTGAGGCGCGACCGCGGTCGATTGGCCGAACGCGACGGGCATCCAAGAGGCGGCCAAAACGGCGTAAACCAATACGCCGCCCGCAAATCTATCCATCGCCTTCCTCACGCCAGTATCCAATCTCGGATTTCGAATCGCGCACGACTCGCCAGCAAATCAAGGAGGCGAGGGGATACCCAGCGCGTCGCGCTGGCTGACCAGCTCGGCCAATAGCTGCTCCTGCAGTTCGGCGTATTCCGGCTGATCCCAAACATTGTTGAGCTCGTGTGGATCCTTTTTCAGATCGAAAAGTTGCCACTCGCCAAGTGTGTAAAACCGAATCAGCTTCGCGTCGCCGGTGGTGACGCCCTCGTGCTTCGGCACTTTATGCTCACGTTCGGCGCCTTCGTAGTAGTGGTAGTAAAACGACTTGCGCCATTCCTTCGGCTGTTTGCCCGCAAGCATCGGCAAGAAGCTCTGACCCTGCATCCCTTTGGCCGCTTCGATCCCCGCTGCGTCCAAGAAAGTCTCCGCGAAATCGAGATTCGACACCATCTGCTTTTCGACCGTGCCAGGCTTTACGACGCCGGGCCAGCGAATCACCAGGGGCGTTCGCAGCGACTGTTCGTACATGAATCGCTTGTCGAACCAGCCGTGCTCGCCCATGTAGAAACCCTGGTCGCTGGCGTAAACCACAATCGTATTCTCGGCCAGGCCGCTCTCGTCGAGGTAGTCCAAGAGCTTGCCGACGCCGTCATCGACGCTCTCGATGCATGCTAAGTAATCGCGCATGTACAACTGGTAGAACCACTTCATGCGGTCGCGGCCCTGCGGATTCGCCGCGTTGAACTTCGCCAGCCGCGGATCGACGTGCTGCTCCCACTCGGCG
>CAZGMU010000666.1:0-826 GCA_964526975.1 uncultured Planctomycetaceae bacterium | reverse complement strand
CATTTTTTTGTATCGCCAAACTCGGTCCCGCTGCTGCGGCTCCCACAGCTTGAGGTCTGAAGCCGGCCGCATTTGGCTGATCCGCATCTCGGCTTCCTCGGCCGCCCGGCCGCGGGTCGCATAGTCGTCGAACAGAGTTGCTGGCTCTGCAAACTCTTTGTTCTCGTAGCTGGCGAGTTTCTCTGCCGCAGGTTCCCAATTCCGATGCGGCGCTTTGTGATGAACCATCAGGAGGAATGGCTGATTCTTATCGCGGCCTTCCTTAAGCCAGGTCAGCGACTTCTCGGTGATAATATCCGTCACATGGCCATCGACCACAGATTTTCCATCGGCCGAGAGAAACTCCGGACGGTAGTAGCGGCCTTGCCCCGGCAACACGTCCCAGTAGTCGAAACCAGCCGGATCGCTCGTGAGATGCCATTTGCCGACAACCGCCGTCTGATAACCGGCCTTTTGCAACAGCTTCGGAAAGGTGGGCAGGCTGTTGTCAAATGTCGAATAATGGTCGTACATCTTGTTGATGTGGCTGTACGTGCCCGTGAGAATACAAGCCCGGCTCGGCCCGCAAAGCGAATTGGTGACGTAGCAACGATCAAACCGCATGCCCTCGTCCGCGATGCGATCGATATTCGGCGTCTGGTTGCGATTCGAACCATAAGCACTGATCGCCTGGAAGGCATGATCATCGCTCATGATGTAGAGAATGTTCAGCCGCGACTTGCCCGTTGCAGCCAGGCAAGATGAGGCGAAGCTCGCGGCAATCGCGCCAATCAGAGCGCACCGCAGAAGCAACGAACCACCAGGATTTCTGCCACGCTTCATGCCC
>CAZGMU010000665.1:0-2130 GCA_964526975.1 uncultured Planctomycetaceae bacterium | reverse complement strand
GTATTGAGCTTAGCGGGCGCATCTTCGGCTGGATAGACTTCGAGGTAGACGGACAAGGTAGCGAATTGGACCTCAGCGGCGTGCGAGAGCTTTCGGCGCAAACGAGCTTTCGAGCCCGAAACGGCGGTACAATGAATCCGCCACCATCTGCGCAATGGCTGGGGTATGGCCTAGTGTCCGCGGACGGCGTCGGGAGTCGCGTAGAGAGTGCGAATGTCGAAGTTTTGAACAATATGAGTTTGTCCGCAAGTGCTGGCGGCGTTGTCGCGTTTCCCAACTTGGAACGATTTGAAGACGAGGGACAAAGTCCTCGCTTCGGAGAGGAGATCTCGGTGCGGGGCTCCGGCAGCGTCATCGATCTTTCGAGCGTGCGCTATTTTAAAGCCAGCATGGACTTCTACCACCCAACAGTGTTGCGAGTTAATAGCGGCGGATTATTAAAATTGGGAGCCGATATCTTCGGACATACTTCGATCGATGTCGCCGGGGCCACCAGTCAACTCGACCTCTCAGCAGTCGACAAATGGACGTTTGGTGCAGCGCTCAAAGTTCGCAACGGCGCCCAGGTTTCAGTTCCCGAAAGCCTTGCTGATGACAATTTTATCGAGTCGCTTGTCGTCGAGAATCCCGACTCGCGCGTGGATATTCCAGCGATGGAGTATCTGGCTGTACATATGTTGGCGACGAAGGGCGCAGCGATTCGCTGGCCGCAACTCAAGCGGCAAGCCAGTCATGTCCGTGCTCATGGGGCCGGTAGTTACATCGATCTTTCCGGGCTTGAATTCTGTGAAGGATTCCATGACGAAGACTTTGTAAAGGCAATCGAGGCGCTGGATGGCGGTCGCATCGACTTGGCTGGAGTCGTTCGATACAGTTCGGGATTTCTCGCCGATGGCCCCGGCAGTCGGATCAATGCGGACGGCGTCACGTCTTTTGACGGGAACATTCGCGTTCAGGCGGCGAATCAGGGCGAACTGTCGCTGCAGGGCCTCACGGCGCTCGGGCAGCAGGATTTGCAGGCCGTGAGTGGAGGCAGAATCCATCTGGGCCGGGTCGAAAGCTACACGTCGATCGCCGGCAAGTCGGTGATTCGTGCCGAGGGTTTGGGCGGCCTCGTTGACCTGTCGGGACTCAACTCCCTGAAAGCGGCCAACGCGGATAGCAAATCCATGCAGTTTACAGCCGCCGACGGCGGCCGCGTCGCGCTCGGCGGGCAGGTGGAAGGCCGGGTCAATTTTGAGATTACCGGCGAGGGCAGCGAAATCGCGTTTCGAGACGGCGCGCAACTAATATTGGGACGATTCTCGATCACTTCGGCCAACGGGGCGCACGTTGACCTTGCTGGCGTGACGCGAATCGAAGACACCGACTTGATTGCCCACAGCGGCGGACACATTCGAGTTCCCGAGGGAACGGCCTACGTTGTTACGCCCACGTCGGACAGCAACCGTCGCGCCACCGTGAGCGCCAGCGGTTCAGAAAGTCTCGTCGACCTTACCCAGGTCAACGAATACTCCGGGAGGCTCACGTTTCATGCGCTGGACGGCGGCCACGTGCTGCTGGGCGGGAGCCACTCAGGGAACGCCGAAATCAGGCTGGAGGGCGCAGCAAGCCGCCTGGAGTTTGGGTCATTCGATGCGACGCAGGCACGCCTGCAACTGATCCTCACAGATCACGCCCAACTCGAATTGCCGACGCTGATCGGGGAAACCTCAATCAGTCAAATTGAGCTCAACACGCAGAGTTCGCTGCAAGGGCTTGAACGCCTGACTGCGTTGACGAACTCCACGATTCGCGTGACCGACGGTTCGGTGTTTGCGCCGCCGGCCCTGGCAAAATACATCGTGGGCCCGAGTCTCGGCGGCGGCACCTATTGGCTCAATGCCATCGGCGAAGGAAGCCGCATCGACCTCTCCAAACTTGAGGAGTACCAGTTTGGCGTAAGCCAGGGAGTCCCGAACTGTTCGATCGCGGTCGACGAAGGCGGATTGATTCAGTTGCCGCATCTCACGGAGGGCCGCGCCAGCATTTTTATCTACGAGTCGAGCGCGCTCGAAGTCGAAGATCTGACGCTGACGGCCCTGTCCTAATTCTTGTGTCGGCCGGGTCTTGGTGGGTTAGGTAAGGTGC
>CAZGMU010000664.1:850-2132 GCA_964526975.1 uncultured Planctomycetaceae bacterium | reverse complement strand
GAGCGTCTCGACGGTGGCGATGTCGCCGAAGGCGATGTGAATCCTGCCGGCCGCCGCAGTGAACGAAAAGTAATCGACATCGGTATTCGTTTCGATTACTCCGTTAGCGGTGTAATAGGAGTTACCCCAGCCAACCAACTGAGTGGCCGTCAAATGTGAGCCGCCGTGGTCATCCTGGCGATAACCGAATCCATTCTGAGAATTGCTCAGGATCGACAGGTCGCTTTGACTGTGGATAGCGCCAGTGTCTTCATTGAAGGAAGGACCCTCGTACCAAACGTTGCGGAGCCAAGGATTGTTGCCCATGATCGGAGCGATGAGCCCGTTGCCCGGGCTATACTCTTCCCATTTTCCATTTATCAACATGCTCTGATGTTGGAGGCCAAATGCGTGTCCTGCCTCATGGGAGATCGTTTGTGCAACGCCTTGGTTAGTCAAAAGCTTATTGGAAAAGACGAACCCGACATTTGGATTGTTATTGTAGAAGCTGCCCAGGAGAGCCACGCCCGTAGTGGTTGGCTTTGGATACCAGGCACCATTCCCACCGATGACGATTTTCTGCGTGAAATTGTCGGACAGGCCATAGGGGAGCGTAGTGACGTCGATATCGAAGGGAGAGAAGTGTTCTGCGACTCGGGCCCAGATCTCGCGGATGTCGTTTAGTTCGGCGTTGCTGAATGTGGTTGGATCGCCGTCGCGATCAAAGGCTGGAGTCGCGCCAGGTATGTTTCCATAATCCCCCCAAGCCGTATTCCAGATGTCGCCGTCGAAGTCCAAGATCAGCTTGGCGGTGGCCGCCGACCGGCTACTGAGTATCGGCGCCGACAGTGAGGAAGCCGCCATCGTAAATGCACCATCCGGCATCCCAGTCTCTTGGTCGGCCGCGGCAATAGAGTGACTGCCGACTTCGCTGTAATCGCTCTCGAGCGCAACAGTATCGAGATTGAGGTCAAGTGGTGAGCATGCTATTGCCAGCAGGTCGCGGACCTCCAGCGATTCGAAGTATCGCCGCGGCAGTAGTTGCAGTAGTTTGCGAAAGGCTGGCCGACGAGACTTCCCGAGGGAGCGGGACGACAGCAACCGCGCGACGGAGTGTCGCATGCATGAACCTTTCAACTCAAATGCCATTACGTCGGCCGCCCTCCGCCAACTCCGCGCCCAACATCGCCCCCACGGACAAACGTGAAGGCTAGGTTCGGCCGGGATGGGGACGTGTACTGCCGGCTCAGTCCCAACGTTCGCTCATATTTAACGGCCGTACCGTTTGGTTACCCAAGGCCGG
>CAZGMU010000664.1:0-840 GCA_964526975.1 uncultured Planctomycetaceae bacterium | reverse complement strand
TGCAGTGACGGGCCCGCCAATCCAGAGGCGAGACCCCTACCTACAGGTTCCGTAACCACGGCGAAGCGCACGCGGAAAATTGTCTTTTCTCAGAAATCGCGCTTCGCTCGGTCCGGATGCATGAATCTCGCCCTTTCCTGCCGCGAACTACGCTGCGGAAATCGTTGCCCAAGGTTCGTCGAGCAGGCATAATCGCCCTGCCTCACGATCTGCACGGCGAGCTTCGATTTGACTTCCGCGAGGGCAACGCGTGACGACTCCACCAGTTTCCGGCCGGCCGGCAGATGCTCAGGCCGAATTGTTAGCCGCCGCTCGCAACGGATCGGCCGAGGCCTTGGGGGCGATGCTCCAGGGGTGCCGGGCTTACCTGCTCATGACCGCGCAGCGCGAGCTGCGCTCCGATCTGCGAGTGAAGGTTTCGGCCTCGGACCTGGTTCAAGAGACGTTCGCCGATGCACAGCGTGGGTTGGCTGGCTTCGAGGGGACCACGCCGCAGGAGTTCGCCGGCTGGCTGCGCGGCATTCTGGCGAATAAGTTGGCCCATGCCCGGCGCCGATATCTGGCGACCGCGCAGCGCGATATCCGACGCGAAGCACTCCCCAGCGACGAGAGCTCGCTCGAGAACCTGGTCGATCTGGTCTGCGATGGTGAAACCGCCAGTCGTCTGCTCGTGCGCGGCGAACAGCAACAGGCCGTGCGGCAGGCAATGGCCCGGCTGCCGGCCCACTATCGCGAGGTAATCGAGCTCCGCAATTTCGACTTGCTGTCGTTTGAAGATATTGCCCAGACGATGCAGCGAACGGCCGGGCAGGCCCGCGCGCTGTGGCTCCGGGCGATCCA
>CAZGMU010000663.1:0-2137 GCA_964526975.1 uncultured Planctomycetaceae bacterium | reverse complement strand
TCCTCGCCTGCCTCGCCGCATTGCCGCTCAAGCGGAACCGAGCCGCGAGGAGTTTGTAATCCACCAGCGAGCGGCGGGGTTTATCCCCGCCGGGACAAGCCCGGTGGCTCGCTGATTTTGGTTTTTGAATTTGTGTGTTCATCGGAAGTCCGTGGAGTCGAGGTATGGATGGCAGAAGTAGAGGACGAGGCGCGCGGTATTCGAAATACTGCAGCCTGCTACTCTGCTTGATCGCGCTAATGGCGATCGCTGGGTGTAGTGGCGGAGACAAATACGACCGGTTGCCCTTTTCGGGCACCGTGACGCTGGATGGCCAGCCGCTCGAGTCCGGGTACATCATTTTCGTGCCGAAGAGTGGTCAGCCCACGCAATCGACCGGAATGATCAATGGAGGAAAGTTCGAGGTGCCGAAGCAGGCCGGCACGGTTGCAGGCAAGTATTCCGTGGCGATTTTCTCGGGGGCCGACTCGTCAGCAAACAGTGCCGCAGCTGGTACACCCGAGGCGGAACTCGCCGCCAAGAAAAGTAAAGGTGAACGAGTGCCACGCAAATACAACGTCGAATCCGAGCTTACCGTGGAAATCGAGCCGGGAAAGGCCAACGTTTTTCCGTTTGACCTGACTACTAAATAAAGAACTAACCACTGAGACACGGAGAGCACGGAGAAGAATTGATTGGTCATTGGTAATTGAAAACTTGCCATTGGTCATTTCAGAAATGGCCAATGACAAATGACAAATTTGCAATGACAAATATTCTTCTCCGCATTGGTTCTTCTCCGTGCCCTCTGTGTCTCCGTGGTGAATCCCAACGCGTTTTCGATTTTTGAATGGATCACTGAAATGCGACAGAAAACACGTTCCGTTAACTTCCGATGCAATGCATTCACGCTTGTCGAGCTACTTGTCGTGATCGCGATCATCGGCATTTTGGTCGCCCTCTTATTGCCGGCTGTGCAAGCCGCCCGCGAAGCTGCCAGGCGCGCGCAGTGCATCAACAACATGAAGCAGGTCGGCATCGCGATGCACCTCTATCACGACGCCGAAAAGACGCTGCCGGGCGGCGCTATCTCGTGCTGCTTCGGCACTTGGGCCAACGAACTTTTGCCCTATTTGGAAGAGGGCAACCTGGCTTCCACCTGGGCCGGCGGTACCTATACGAGTGCGGCCAACCAACCTCTGATGGCAAGGCGAATCGCCGCGTACACTTGTCCCAGTGATATGCCGAATTCGCCGACGATTACCGCTGGCGTTCCCATGTGCAACCACAACTACGCGGCCAACTACGGCAACACCACCTACGCCCAGGCCACCTACATCGGCACTAAGTTTCTCGGGGCGCCGTTCGGCAATATTGAGAACTACAACGGCTCCGGCTTTGATCGCTATGGCGCTCGGCCTTATCTGGGCAAGATTCCCTTCAAGCGGATTCCGGACGGTCTATCAAAAACGCTACTCGTCAGTGAAATCAGGCAAGGGCAGGCCAACGATTTGCGTGGCCGGATCGTGGGATTTGCCAATGGAGGAGCCTTCACCGCGTTTGATACGCCAAACTCTGCTTCGCTCGATCTGATGGGAAATTGTGACATGTCCGACCCCATGAACCACCCCTGCAAGAACGCGACCGATGGCGGAAACCGTTTGACTTCACGCAGCCGTCACCCAGGCGGCGTGAATTCGCTGATGGCCGACGGTTCCGTCGCCTTCTATACCGATTCGATCGCCGTGCAACCGTGGCAAGCGCTTGCTACTACTCGAGGCGAAGACATCACGGCTGAGCAATAACCATCAAACAAACTGTCAGGCGAAAAAACATTCCGTTTGTTGATTCGATTGTCACCTTTTCATCACCAGGGAGTCGCTAATGTTGAACAACATGATGAACGCACCACGGCGAAACTTTTCGCGCGCGGCAATGGAAAATGTAGCACTTCTCGTCCTCGTGGCCGCCATCGGCGTCGCCGGAAATGCGTCAGCGGCAGTCCTCTATTCGACCGCTGGCTCGACCTATAGCGAAACCTTCGACGGCCTGCCGCATGGAACGCACAACGGTAAAACGATCCAGTTCAACAATTCAGCTCTCATCTCGAACGGAAACGCGCCGTTTCCTGGCGGCTGGAAAGACGACACCGACTTCG
>CAZGMU010000662.1:0-2137 GCA_964526975.1 uncultured Planctomycetaceae bacterium | reverse complement strand
CAGTGCCTGCCGCTCGCGATTCACCAGCCGCTCCGTCTCCGGCGTCAGCGGACAATGCAAACTCACCACATCGCTCTCGCGAAACAATGTCACCAAATCAACCGGCCGAACCTCATCTGTTGCTGCCTCAATCGGCGACCGGTTATGCGCGATCACCTTCATCCCAAACGCCCGCGCCAGCCGCGCCGTGTCCTGCCCGATCCGCCCATACCCCACGATCCCAAGCGTCATGTCCGCAAGTTCCCATAACGGATGCTCCCAAAAACACCAGTCCTTCGACGCCGCCCATCGCCCCGCGCGCACCGCCTCCGCATGATCGCCCACCCGCTGCGTCAAATTCAGCAGATGCGCGATCACCATCTGCGCGACCGACATCGTCCCATACGATGGCACATTCGTGACGACAATCCCCGCTTCGCGTGCCGCGTCTGTATCGACAATGTTGTATCCCGTCGCCGTGACGCCGATGCACTTCAGCCGTGTCTCGCCACTCAATGTCTCGCGACGAAACGGCACCTTATTCGTCAGCGCAATGTCCGCATCCCGAATCCGCTCCGCGATCTTCTCCACTGGCGTCCGCTCGTAAAACGTGCAATCCCCGAGCACTTCGAGTTTCTCCCAACTCAAATCACCCGGATTCAAACAATAAGCGTCCAACACAACAATCGATGGCTGTTTTGAATTCATACACTCACGTAGAAATGAACCAGAAAAAGACTCACGCAAAGGCGCGAAGGCGCAAAGAAATCGACCGACTTTAACATCGTTGAACAGGAGGAAACAGAGTTAGCAGAGCCTCCTCCGTTTCCTCTGTTCCCTCCTGTTCATAAAACAATGATTAAACCTAAATTCGAAGTATTGCTCGATTCCATCTTTTCTTTGCGCCTTCGCGCCTCTGCGTGAGACATTCTAACCGTTCCGACTATGCGCCTCGGCAGACCCCGTGCTTTGCGTTTAGCTCGTACTTATGATAAATTCTCTGTTGGCCGACGACCGCGCACCGCGTGTCAGAATACCGGCCCCATCGGCGTTCCATTCTACGAGGCGAAACATGACCACGGCCACACTCGATCTCCTTCCCGAAGTCGGCAAATTTCTCGACAGCGAATTGCAGCAACCCCTGGTCGGCGGCAAGCCTGCGGCTGGCTCCGGCAAGGAAACATTCGAGACACACGACCCAGGCTCCGGCGAAAAGCTCGCCACCGTTCCCAGCATGACGGATAAAGACGTCGATGCCGCCGTCGCCGCCGCCCAAAAAGCCTTCGACACCTCCGGCTGGGCCACCATGCCGCCGAACGAACGCGGCGCCCTGCTCCACCGCCTCGCCGACGAAGTCGAACGTCGCATCCCGATCATCGGCCAGATCGAAGCCCTCGACGCCGGCAAACTTCAGCCACACGCCCAAGGCGACGTCGCCAACTTCGTCGCCACGATCCGCTACTTTGCCGAAATGGCCCAGCACATCAGCCGTCGCAACGTCCTCGCCGTCAAAGGCCACGAAGCCTGGACGATGCGCCAACCCTGGGGCCCTTGCGGTTACATCTTCCCCTGGAACTTCCCGTTCCTCCTGATCGGTTGGGGCATCGCCCCCGCCCTCGCCGCTGGTAACACCGTCGTCATCAAGCCAGCCGAAGACACGCCCCTCTCCGCGATCTACCTCAGCCGCCTCGCCAAAGAAGTCGGCATCCCCGATGGCGTGATCAACGTCGTCACTGGCATGGGTGCCACGACTGGCGCCGCCATGTCGGCCCACCCCGGCTTCCGCCGCATGAGCTTCACCGGCTCGCCCGAAGTCGGCCGCATGGTCGCCGAAGCCTGCGGCCGCAACCTCACTCCCGTCAAGCTTGAGCTCGGCGGCAAAGGGGCCGCCGTCGTCTTCGACGATGTCGACATCCAAGACACCGCCGCCAAACTCGTCGGCGCGATCACGTTCCACTCCGGCCAGGTCTGCTGCGACGCCACCCGCTGGCTCGTCCACAAGAGCATCTACCAGAAGTTCGTCGACGAGTGTGTGAAGCAAATGAAGAATGTTAAAGTCGGTTACCAGATGGCCGACAGCACGCAGATGGGTCCCGTCGTCAACGAGAAGCAACGCAAGCGCGTCCTCGGTTATCTCGAAAAGGGCGTCAAAGAAGGC
>CAZGMU010000661.1:0-2147 GCA_964526975.1 uncultured Planctomycetaceae bacterium | reverse complement strand
CTCGTGTCCTTCGCTATCGGCATCCTCGGTGCTGTAAAACCCGCCGCCCGGAGCCGTCATATCGCGGATGACGTAGTTGAGCGTCTCGCGCAGCACGCGGGCATAATTCTCATTCCCCGTGGCCAAATACGCATCGAGATACGTGCGCGACAATAGTGCGTTGTCGTAGAGCATTTTCTCGAAATGCGGCACCAGCCAGCGAGCATCGACCGCCGCCCAAATGATCGTAGATGCCTCCCGCCGCCATTCGATCGAGCGTAAGCCGCACCATGTCGAGCGGCCCCTGCTGACCAGTCCGTTGCCACACGCGCACAAGCAACTGCAAATCCATTGGATGTGGAAACTTTGGCGACTGCCCAAAACCGCCATACGTATTGTCGAATGTCTGCCGCAACTGGCCGGCGGCGGCAGTGGTGAGATCGAGGCTCAGCTCGTTTGGGTTGGTTTCGCCGTTGCCGGCGACGCTAATCTTCTGCAACTCGGCGGTTAGTTGCTCTGCCGCGTTCAGCGCCTGATCGCGTCGATTCTGCCAGGCATCGACGACCGCCGCCAATATCTGATCGAACCCCGGCATCCCCCGCGAAGCATGCGGCGGCCAATAGGTGCCGCCATAAAACGGCTTCAATTCCGGCGTCAAAAACACGCTCATCGGCCAACCGCCGTGGCCCGTAAGCATCTGCACGGCGTTCATATAAATCTGATCAAGGTCCGGCCGCTCCTCCCGATCGACCTTGATCGCCACGAAGTTTTCATTGAGTACCCGCGCAATCGCTTCATTCTCGAAGCTCTCGTGCTCCATCACATGACACCAATGACAAGCCGAGTACCCGATCGACAAAAAGATCGGCCGATCCTCAGATCGCGCGCGCTCAATCGCCTCAGGTCCCCAGGGATACCAATCCACTGGGTTGTTCTGGTGCTGCAGTAGATATGGACTCGATTCTTGAGCAAGACGATTTGCCATGGTAATGAAAGAACCTCAAATCAGCAGAGCATAGCCACCGGTAGTAGGCGGCCGTTCATTAATTTGACATACGTTGCAGAGGAACCGAAAGCAATGCAAAGTTTGTCGGTGACCGTAAACTCTATCTATGAGCGTAAATTGAACTAAACCGTAAGCAGCTTGGGCTATTTATTAATGATAGCTGACTGATCTAGCGACTTGATTCGAGCTTCGGTGCAAAGACGCCGCGTAGAAGCAAGATCAAGCTAACGTAACCAAAAGGTCGCCCGTTTCGACTTGGGTGCTGGCGACCACGTGGACCTGGGAAACCTCACCATCGGCCTCGGCGCAAATGGTGGCTTCCATTTTCATTGCTTCAAGCATTACCAGTTTTTGCCCCACCACGACCTTGTCGCCCGGCTGTACGACGACCTTGACTACCAAGCCGGGGAAAATCGCGCCGACTTGCTTGGGGTTCTTGGGATCCGCCTTCAGCCGCTCGGCAACCGTGCTTTGCAGCGAATGATCCGTGACGGTCACTTCGCGCGGTTGGCCATTGAGCTCGAAGAACACGGTCCGGGTACCATCCGGGTGGGCCTCGCTAACCGTGAGGAATTTGATGATCAGGGTTTTGCCCAGTTCGATATCGACGGCGATTTCCTCACCAGGAGCCATTCCATACAAGAACACAGGAGTCGGCAGGACGCTGACGTCGGAAAATTGCCGCTGATGATCAGCCAATTGCTCGAACACCTGCGGATACATAAGGTACGAAACCACGTTCTGGCCAGTTGGCTCTCCCTCGACCATCTTGGCCACCTTGGCTCGGGTCGCGGTCAGGTCGGCCAGTGGAATGCTCTCGCCAGGGCGACCTTCGAGTGGTTTCTCGCCACGCAAGATTCGGTCGCGCACCTCGCGCGGGAAGCCGCCGTCAACTTGCCCAATTCGTCCGCTCAAGAGATCGAGAACCGAGCGAGGAAACGCCAGTTCGCGATCGCTCTGCATGATGTCTGCACATTTGAGGTCGTTCGCCACCAGGAAGAGCGCCATGTCCCCCACGGCCTTCGACGTAGGTGTCACCTTCACGATATCACCGAGCAGTTGATTGCAGTCGGCATACAGGCGGCACACTTCCGGCCAGCGCGACGACAACCCGAGCGCCTGGGCCTGCTGAAACAGGTTCGTGTACTGACCGCCTGGCATT
>CAZGMU010000660.1:0-2153 GCA_964526975.1 uncultured Planctomycetaceae bacterium | reverse complement strand
ATCATGCTGACGCTCGGGGGGATCATCGGCGGCATTGTTGTTTCCCGCCATGGCCTCGGGCGATGGTTGTGGCCAATGGCGCTGGCAATGCACCTACCCAACTTGGCGTTCCTGCTACTAGCCTATCTACAGCCGACAAATCGTGGGCTGATCACGGCAGGCGTGGCGGTCGAGCAGTTTGGCTATGGCTTTGGCTTTACCGCATACATGCTTTATTGCGTGTACGTCGCAAGTGGAAAACACGAAACGGTTCATTACGCACTATGCACCGGGCTGATGGCGCTGGGCATGATGATTCCGGGCATGTGGAGCGGTTGGCTGCAGGAACTGATCGGCTATGAACACTTCTTTGTGTGGATCATGATCGCGATGATTCCTAGCCTGCTGGCGGTTGCCGCGATTCCTGTTGACCCGACGTTTGGCAAGAAAAAGGCGGAAGGCGTGCCGGGTGACCACGCATGAGGACTTCTGTGAGTCGCTTTGTGGTTCCCGCTTCGATGTCGCTGCGCGAGAAGGTCGCACAGCTGATCTTCGTACGCGTCGGCTCGAATATGCCGCCGGTGAAGACGGTGGAGCAAGACGAGGAGCGGGCGCTGCGGCTTTTGCAGGAATGCCCGGTCGGCGGCTTGCTGCTATTCAACGGCGGGCCGGATGCCAAGCAGTCGCTCGCGAAGTTGCAGGCTGTGTCGAAGATACCGCTGCTGGTCGGGTCAGACATTGAGCGCGGCGTTGGTCAGCAAGTGAAAGGCTACACGCTGTTTCCGCACTCGATGGCGTTCGGGAGAGGGAAAGCGGGAATCGGGCTGTTCATGGAGGCCCTGGTTCGCGAAGCTCGCGATGTGGGGATTCACATCGTGTTCGGGCCCGTCGCAGATATTAACACGAACCCGCGAAACCCCATCATCTCGATTCGCGCGTTCAGCGAAACCGTGGATCGCGCAGCCGAACTAGTCGCCGACTATGTAAGAATGGCCGAAGAGACTGATCTTCTAACAACTGCGAAGCACTTCCCCGGGCATGGCGATACATTCCAAGACTCGCACGACTCTTTGCCGTCTCTCGCTCTCTCGCTGGATGAACTGCGCGAACGAGAGCTGCTTCCTTTCCAAGCTGCCATCGATGCGGGATGCTCGCTCATCATGACGGCGCATATCGCGTTTCCCCGAATTGACCCCAGCGGCCTTCCGGCAACGCTCTCACGAATTATTCTCGTGGATTTGCTGCGCGACGAGATGGGTTACGGGGGCGTGGTCTGTTCGGATAGCCTGCTGATGGCCGGCGTGCGTGATCAATTTGCAACGGAAGGCGAATTGGCTCTAGCAGCGTTGAACGCGGGAGTGGATGTACTCCTGGATTTTGAGGACCCCATCGCAGTCGTCGAGCATTTGTTGACGGCGCACAACTTAGGGGCGCTCGACGAAGCCCGGCTCGACCAAGCGTCGGCGCGTGTGCTCGCACTGAAGACGAAAATATTTGGAAGGCCACCAGTACCTCTGCCGCTACCGACAGAGGCACGAGATATAGCATCGCTCAGCGACGTCTTTGTACGAGGCGCCGAGACTGCTGCGATCGACGCAGTCAGCGTCGTCGACTTCAGCAGAGCGATTCTCCCGCTCGATCCGGCTGCGGCAACAGCGGTAATTCTACTCAAGCCATTCGAGACAGCGATTGAGCCGCCAGAGCAACCACTGGGAGCGATGGTGTGTCAAAGCTTCCGCGATGCAACATATATGCAACTGGGCCCCCGAGCTGATGAGGCAGCCTATCAATCGGCTTGGGAGGCCACCGCGAGGGCCGAGCAACTCATCGTCGCAATGATCGTGCGGCCGGCGGCTTGGCACGCGTATGGTTTGCGGCCGGAGCAAGTCGATTTTGTTCGGCGGCTAACAGGCGCACGGAAAGATGTCGTGCTGGCTTCGCTCGGAGCACCCTACCCTTTAGGCGACTATCCGAGTGCAGCGGTACGGATTTGCACTTATAGCGATGTTCCTGCGTCGCAACGAGCTCTGGTCAAGTTCGTCTGCACGCATGAGCTTGGTTGAAAATGCGGGGGCACCACCGGTAGAATGGGATTTGCTGAATAGTTTACAAATGGCGGAAGGAGATAATGTAATTTCGATGGGTGATCGCCGCATTGTTATCTTGACGGACGG
>CAZGMU010000659.1:1610-2159 GCA_964526975.1 uncultured Planctomycetaceae bacterium | reverse complement strand
CTGGTGACCAACAAACCTAGTGATTAAACAAAAACTCCCGACTACTCAGCACCGCCCAATACACATCCTCGAGCACCGCTCGGCGATCCTTTTCCGCGACTTCACTCAAGGTTGCCAACAGTGGCTCCATTTCACGATCGGTCGGGTAGCGCGATAGTGCCGCCAAATACAACTCCTCCACTATTCGATAATTAGGCAAACCACTGGCGAGGAGCGAGCTGATCTTCCCCTCCTTCGCCTCGAGCTTCTTAAGAATCGTATCGCCGTTCGAAATATGCAGAGCCTGCACCAGGCTCGGCTCGTTCGACCGTTCACATTGGCACGTGATCACGCGCTGATTGCGACCGAACGTCCGCAAGAATCGCGAGACCACCGCCGAATCGTACAACTGCACCGCCCGCGTGCCCTTGGTATAGAACTCGGTTTTCACCTTATCGGCGCCCGGAAATTCAATCTCCGTGAACTCGGTCGGCACCGCCGTCACCTGCGAGATTGCATCCAGCGACACCTCGGCCATCAGCCGCTTCGGATAGTAATGCGAGTAATTTC
>CAZGMU010000659.1:1114-1600 GCA_964526975.1 uncultured Planctomycetaceae bacterium | reverse complement strand
GTTGCGGCTCGCCCCGACTGGAACACTACTCCGTTGATAGGTTGCCGAACGCAGAATCTCCCGCATCAGCGCTTTCAAGTCGTATTTATTGTCGACAAGAAACTTTGACGCCGCCGCCAATAGCTCCTCGCTACTTGCCGGATTCGACAGCCGCAGATCATCGACCGGCTCGATCAAGCCCGCGCCAAAGTAATTGGCCCACACTCGATTGGTGATCGACCGCGCAAAGTAAGGATTCGTCGGCGACGTCAACCACTCCGCCAAATACTCTCGCCGATCGTCATCGCCATCGGTCGCAAGCGGCTTAGCGTCCAGCGGAGCCGGCGCCTGTGGCACACCCTTCGACGGCTGCACCAGGTCCCCATCATGAGTCACGAACAGCGTCCGCGCCCCATCACCATTGCGAGGCTCGCCGCCCCAGCCCTTCGCCCGTACCCGCGCGAACAAATTCGCCATCGCGTAGTATTGGTCGTTCGTCCATTTTTC
>CAZGMU010000659.1:209-1079 GCA_964526975.1 uncultured Planctomycetaceae bacterium | reverse complement strand
GCCAATCGAGAGTCCAAGAAACGCTTGGCTCACGTTCTCTGTCATCGACTCGGCATCTTGATGGAGCGCGTAGAAATTCGTTGCCCCGTTTTCAAAACTGCTACCTTTGGCAACAACGACCTGCCGGGCAAATTCGTCCCACGGCGTATTCTCCTCCACACGCTTGCGAATCCATCCGTAAAACGCCTTCACCGCCTCTGGCCGGAGCAGGCTACCGTTGACGAGCAACACATCCGACCACTGATAGGCCCAGTAGTCGACAAACTCAGGCCGTGCCAAGAGCGAATCGACGAGCTGATCACGCTTGTCCGCTTTGGTATCGGAGATAAACGCGCGAACCTCATCCGCTGTCGGCAATTTGCCGATCGTATCGAGATAGGCGCGGCGAACGAACGTTTCGTCATCCGCCAGCGGCGACGGCGGCAATCGCAGTAGCTGCAATTGCTTCAAGTTCAACTCGTCGATGAAGTTCACCCGCGGCGACTTCGCGAACACCTCGTCCGCGATGGGCTCTTTGTAGGGCGACGTAATCCGCAGGTTCGCCACCTTGCTCGAATACCAAACCGTCACCGCACCGCCACCATGGCCGACAACCTTGATATGCCCATCGTCATCGACCGTCGCCACGGCTTCGTTCGTCGACGCACACTTCGCCCACTGAGTCACATCACGCGCGCTGCCATCTGTATAGTTGGCTCGCACAACCACGCGCTGCTCGTCGCCCGGTTTCAGCGTCACCTCCGCAGGAAACACCTCAAGCCCCACCACGACCGCGTCATCATCACGCGGCGCCGGCGCACCCTCGGCAATCCACTGCGACACGATTTCATACGCCGGTGAGTCGACCGCAAACCGCAGACCGCCTTTATG
>CAZGMU010000659.1:0-199 GCA_964526975.1 uncultured Planctomycetaceae bacterium | reverse complement strand
GCCATCGTCGGCTTCATCAGGAGTAGACTGCTACCCGGATCGGTCGGCTCGATTCGCCGGCCGCGTGCGCCGCGTGTGATCGATAAAAAATCGGCCACCGAATCATACCCACGCAGCGACAACTTAAACCCGCCCTTGCCGGCGAGCGCGCCATGACACGCGCCCATGCTGCAGCCCATCTTGGCAAGCACCGGCTGCA
>CAZGMU010000658.1:0-2159 GCA_964526975.1 uncultured Planctomycetaceae bacterium | reverse complement strand
GTGCCGAAGGGGAGGGTGGCCGAGGTGAGGAAGAACTTCGGCTGCATCTTCTTGCCGGGAGCGGCCGGGTCATTCAGGTCGGGCATGAAATGCTCGGGGTGCCCGCGGCGGTTCTGCGCATTGGGGTTGCCGCGGCCGGGAAACTCGGGGCGGTCGTCGGAAACAAGCTCGAACGATCGGCGGGTGGGCGAGAGGATCGGCCGAAGGGCCATGCGTGGGAAGAACGCGGCCAGTTCGTGGAACTGCTCGCGCTTCCAGTGGTCGTACGGATGGTTGTGGCATTGGCAGCACTGGATCTGAATGCCGAGGAAGATGCGCGACATCTCGGCGGTGGTTTCGTCGGTGCGAGCATCCTGGGCGGCGAGGATCGCGGTCGCGCCGTTTTCGCGGATATCGCCGGTGGCGGTGATAAACTCGGCGGCGATCTTGTCCCACGAGTCGTTCTTGTTGAGTTTCTCGGTGAGGTCGGCAACGAGCGCGCCGGATACGAGCTGGGCGCGGTCTTCGAGTCGGCGCGAGAGAATGACGTCGCGCCAGTAGCGGGCCCAGTTTTGGCCGTACTGCGGGTTCTCGAGTAGTTCGTTGACGACGCGTTCGCGTTTGTCTTGGGCTGGATCGAGGACGAAGGCGGTAACGTGTTCGGGCGTGGGGATGTCGCCGACGATGTCGAGCCAGACGCGGCGGAGGTAGGTGGCGTCGTCGATTCGCGGGGCGAGCTTGGTGCCGGGCTTGAACAACTCGGCGGCAATTAACTCATCGATCTGCCGGGCACGTTGCGCCGGCTGCTTGGACGTTGGCCTTTCGGCGGGCTTGGAGGGATTGTCTTTGCCCAGCACGGAGCTAGCCAGCAAGGCACTCGAGAGTATCCCGAACGCGAGTAGCCCTGAGCGGTAACGTGTAAGGAGTTTCATCGCCATTGACCTCGAAAAACGCTACAATGACGGTCGGCTAGCTGCGGTTCGATGGCTGCAAGCCAGTGCCGGTGATGGAAAAGCTCGTCGGACATTGTACCAAACCCCGGCCCCGGTGAATGGTTTCGCGAATTGGTTGCGGGGGCCTCCGACTCAGGATGGGTCGGCTATGTAGTCTGGCCATTCTGGTCGGGAAAATCCAAAGCTGAATGTATTATGATCCGAATTGCTTCGACCAACGGCGCCCGTCGGCAGCCGCATGCCAAAAACGTGCTGGGCGGTAAGTTGGGCATTTGCTGCACGTCGCCGATGACCGGCTTTTTTCGTGATGGCTGCTGCAATACGGGGCCGGAGGATGTGGGTTCGCATACGGTCTGCGTGGTGCTGACGGCCGAGTTTCTGGCATTTTCGAAAGCGGCCGGGAACGATCTTTCGACTCCCAATTTGCAATGGGGTTTTCCAGGATTGCAGCCGGGCGACCAATGGTGCTTGTGTGCGCCGCGCTGGCAGGAAGCGCTGGAGGCCGGCTTCGCACCGAAGGTCGTGCTGGCAGCGACGCATGAAGCTTGTTTGGCGTTTTGCGATCTGGAAGACTTGAAGGCGCATGCGGTCGACGCCGACTGATGCGCGTTTGACTTCGCAATTTTGCACGCACGGTTCTGGCGGATTTTTGCTGTAAGTGGTTGAGGGGTAAGGCGGTGCGTTCTGCGCTGCGCGAAAGGGGTCCCAGTCGGGGCGCGCAAAATGGTTGGGTTTTGCGCGTTGGGGTGCGCGCGGAAGGCGTGTTTTGCTGCTTGGTTGGGTGTGTTCGTCGAGCATAATTGGGGGAGTTTATGTTGATTTCGGGCGCGCTGGGCGTGGTTGGGTGTTGTGGCGTGTTGGAAGGCTTCTTCACCTAGGGATGACTCAAAAGCAACTTCGGGAGATAGGATTCACCACGGAGACACGGAGGACACAGAGAAGATAGAGAGAGAAGAACACGAATCGGCACGAATCTACGCGAATCAATCAGAATCATGAAGGAGGCAAAAATAGTCTCCTGCTTGGATTGTTGATATTAGCGAGGATCAGTGAAGATTAGTGTTCCTATCCTCCTCAGCTTTCTTCTCCGTGCCCTCCGTGTCTCCGTGGTTATTCTGAATATGGGAATGTTATTCTTGAGTCGTTTCTTAGCGGGGGTTGTGTACGTATGTTGTGGTTATCTAGTTGACTCCACCTGCCGCAACATCTAGTATTTGGGCGTGGAGG
>CAZGMU010000657.1:0-2173 GCA_964526975.1 uncultured Planctomycetaceae bacterium | reverse complement strand
GCGTCAACTTGAACCCGTACAGCGATAACACCCGACGCGGCTTTGCCGTCAGCGCGCCACAACCACAGAAAATCGCGGCCTGGCAACAAATGGTCGGTGCGATACCAAATTCTAACATCAATCGACGGACAGCTTTCACAGGTCCGTCGAGAGCCGTAAGCAGTTCGCCCCATTTTCATCTCCAGGAAATTATCGAAATCATCTGGAAAAGCTCAAATTAAACCGACTTTCCGCGCGCTATGATGTGAGGGCCGGCCCCTCCTATAGAGGGGGGCCGGGCTCACTCACAAAATGCTCGAAATCAGCTCACGGGATTCTCACATTGCCTCACGCTCACAAACTTGTCCTGGATATCGATATAGCCCCTTTCGACCAACAACTTCTTCGAGGTGCTAAACGCTTTGCGTAGCGCTGCCGCCTTTCGAGATCCTAGCGCGTTCATGCTTGCTTCGCGCCAGTCGTCATGTAGAACACTGGCGGCTTTGGTCTCCAAAGTCCGAAGAGCCGCCAAGATCAATTCTGCGTCGCGCGGAAGATGGGCAGCTTTTCGACTTTCCGCCTCTTCCAGTCGGCCCCCTTTCAATACTAGAGTCTCGATAGTCGTCTTCCCCACGGTCTCAGTATGCGCAGTCGCGGTGAAGAAGAACGATTGTCCCTCGGAACCGTTGCGGCTCTTTTCGACCTTCCCCTGAATGCGGCTGTCTTTTTGAGATAGCGCGAGCACCGTATCAGCGCGGTCCTTAAGCACTTCGGACCCGCGCATGCCCCGCCGCTGATCCTTCCCGGTGTGATGGGCAACCAACACGAGACAATCCAGTCTTATTCCGATCTGTAACAGAGCGTTTGTGACGACGGTCATCTTGGCTGCATCGTCTTGGGACGCCCCGCCGTAAGCACCCGCAAGGGTATCCAGCACCACCAGCTTGATCGGCACGGCGGCTTGGAATCCGAACTGGTTGGCCGCATCCACAACGTCTCGAACGAAGGCCTCGTTGTTGAGATCCTTGTAGGTGGGAAGAAAGCGTAAAGGTAGTCGGGTGGACACAAGTTGAGCCGCATCAGCAGCAGCTATTGTTCTGGCAATAACTCCAGAAAAATCTTCTGATGCAATATACACCACGCCACCACTGGTCCCTTCCACGCCCTCCAGCCACTGGACGCCAGCAGCAACAGCGGTGGCGAGCGAATTCAGCACAAATGTTTTGCCAGAGCCGCTGGGTCCATAGAGAACGGATAGCCCCCTTGCTGGCAGCAAGTGCGGCACCAACCAATCGCCGAACTTCAGCGCACCGCTTCTTGCATCCTGGACGGCATCTGAGAAATCAATACTCCCGGGCCAGCCAGTTGCACCTTGGCCGCCGCGCTCGCGAGAATGAGCCATAAACATACCAATCCGCGGCGCGCCTAATGCTTTTCATCAGCTACAGGCAGTGCACGCAGGAAGTCATCGAGATCTGCTGAAAGTATGATGGTTCGACGTCCCAGCTTTCGCGCCACAAGCTTCTTGGACTTAAGCACCTCGTAAAGGACTGTCCGGCCAAACGGCACGACATCAAGCACTTCGCTGACGCTGAGAGCCTTCTTATCCTGGTAACCCCCAACGCGCTTGCTCATAGCAACCTCCTCTGACTGATCCCGTACCGGGGTTGTTCAGATGGACTACTACGGAAGTTCGGATGAGTAAGCCGAGAATGGCAGAAATGTCTGAAAGATCGCTTTTTAACTATTTTGACAGAGCGCCAGATCCCTTTTCCAAAAAGCTGCGTACCCGCTGCCTTACGGCGGAATCTGAAACTTCCAAATTTCCTGCGACGAGAAGATCTTGGACCGACCGCACAATATCCGCTTGGGAACTCCAACCCTGTTTGTCAGGCGAAGGCCAACCCTTTTGTTTCAGCAGTTTCGCCAAATGCATGTCGATCTTTGGCCCATACACTGCGGGTCTACCGCGTTGCTTAGGAGGGCTAGGGGTTCGATTCCGGCGAATTGGCGCTACGTGCAAGGAAAAAATGCGCTCGCCGTTTACACCGGTTGCTGAATCGAACAATCGGTCGTCTTCCTCCCGGCGCCGAGGTTGATCTACAGAAAAATGAACCCATTGTTCATAAGTTAGCCGTTCGAACTTGCTGAGAACGCTTTGTGGCCGCGCCATTACCGTCGCCCGACCTGAAGA
>CAZGMU010000656.1:1915-2180 GCA_964526975.1 uncultured Planctomycetaceae bacterium | reverse complement strand
CCCTCGCTCCACTGTGCCTCTGTGCCGCAACAAAATATCACTGAAGCCACCAAACTCCACGGCTTCATGCAAAAACCGCAAGCAAACACGAGCATCCGAACGAACCTTCTGACAGCGCTTTCGCAGCCATGAAATCCGCTCTCCCGACGCCACCATGCCAGTCCAGCTCAAAACGAGTTTGGATGAGTTACCTTACACGTTGATTTTACAGACAAGTTTCGACGGGCTGCTTTCAACTGCACTGCCGCCTACCACCAACCTAAGC
>CAZGMU010000656.1:0-1890 GCA_964526975.1 uncultured Planctomycetaceae bacterium | reverse complement strand
ACGGATCAACAAGCACCCGGAAACCAGCTGCACCTGCAGAAACCGATTAGTATAAAAACCCTGTCAGCTTCGATTGTATTTACGACCACTAACAATTCGCTACACAATTTGTCGCGAAATGATGTTTTTGTATCATTCGTAGCGTCGCTCTTCGATCGCCGCTCGACCGCCTATACTTGATACTGAGCCCGAACCAACGATTGCGGTCCAAGCGGGACAATGCCCGCGCCCAGATTGCTGTTTGAAGCGACCGAAAAACGATTGCGAAAGTCGCGAGGACTGGTGCCGATAAAGCGCCTGAAAACTCGATTGAAATGGGATAAGTTGTCGTAACCCGCAGCAAATGCGATGTCGCTTACTGGATCGTCCGTACGCAGTAATTGCTGACGCACCCAATTGATTCTCACCTCGTTCAGGAAACGCACAAATGTGCGGTCCGTGTAGTTCTTGAACTCACGACAGAAAGTTGCCCGGGAGAGGTGCGTCATCGCAACCATGTCCATGAGACTGATGTCCTCTTGAAACCGGCTGAGTATCTCTAGCACTGCCTTCTGAATCTCTGGATAGCTGGTCGTCGTTTCAGGTGCAGTAAAGCTTTTGCTAGACAATGTGTGAGCCTGCCCTCGGTCGAGAGTGGAAAGCACTTCAATAAAACTAGCGAGCCGAGCTAGACGTGCTTCACCGACCATTCGCTGTAGAATTGCCCCAACCTTCGCGACGGTATCGGACGAAAAGATCAACCCATGCCTACTGTCCTGTATCAAGTCCGAGAGCGACTCCCACTCCGGAAGTCCTCGCAAAGGATTGTCCGCTTCAATCGAAAACTGCAACGACAAACCGCACGATTCGGTGACACAATTCCAGCAATGGGGTACGTGAGGACCAATCATCACGAGTTCTGGCTGACCAATGGGCAGCGTACTGTCTCCGACCACCCGCGTTCCAACTCCACTTTGAAAGAGTGTCAATTCCACGTCCTGATGAACGTGCCAAAGATCAACCAAGCCCCGAATCTGACGCCGACAATTACGTGGACCGACGACTTCGACCTTCGAAGTGCTCTTCGACCACGATAGCAGCCGGAACGATTCGGACTCGTATTCAATGGGTTCGACAAACAGAACCATTGCGCTAGGCATTTTCATGACGAGACAATTAGTGACCGCTTTCACATGTCGCCTGTTAGTCGACGGGTGTGAGAACGGTCGTGCGGGAGTGGCCGTGCACCACTGCTTTCGCCGCCCTGGCCCCCGGATTGTCTCATTCTTATCAAAATCAGTCAAGCAGTTTGACTTATTTTGCATGTTTTACGATAATTCGCTTGCGTTTTTCTCTGTCTTAGCACATCGCCATTGTCCTATTAAGCCCGAAATGCCTTCCGAACGCCCTTGATCTTAAGCCCCTACAGTCGCCGCACGGCCTCTGGAAGATCGCAGGAAACCCGTTGGCCCAACCTGTTTCCCGTTCCTTATTCTATAAACTAACGCGCCAGATGTGGGGGCCGTGAAGCCGCTCCCCGCTCCATCCTCATCAAGGCTTTTCGCGATATGCCAGGTAAACCCAATGTTGTGTTTGGCGATTTGCAGATTACGCCTGCCATGGAGAAGCATTTCACCAGGCTAACTGAGTACGTTGAGTTGATCCACACAGGCAACGCGACGGCCGAAACGATCGCTAATTCAATACCGGACGCCTCCGTATGGATTTCGCGAGTTACCCAAGTAACAAGGCAGGACTTAAGCCGCATGAGTGCGGTAAAGATGTTGAGCGCGTGGGGTGTCGGTTACGACCATATCGACATCGCCGCGGCAACCGAACTTTCGATTCCCGTTTGCATCAACCCGTATTTCTCTCGGTCGGTCTCAGAAGCCGCGCTGACCCTAATGCTGG
>CAZGMU010000655.1:1943-2203 GCA_964526975.1 uncultured Planctomycetaceae bacterium | reverse complement strand
CAAGGGCGCCGATCTGGACGCATGGGTGATCAGGAAGGCTGTGAAACCACAAATGCCAAAGCTGCTCATCAAGGCGTCGAATCGCAGGATTGCGATGCTGATTGAGGGCTTCCAGGAAGCGGAATACCTGCTCAACCCTCTTTCGGCCAATTTGTAGTTGCTCGTCACGCGGTGTCATCGCCGAGCGCCCCCCTACAATTGCCCACGTTCCGTTTGTTGATCCGCAAGGTTTATCACTTATTTCGAACGAGATAGAGTCG
>CAZGMU010000655.1:1485-1933 GCA_964526975.1 uncultured Planctomycetaceae bacterium | reverse complement strand
TGAAGCCACCCTCAGTGTCAGCATCCCTTGTCGTGGTCCATTTCCCTCCCGGGTTGGGTGCACTGTTCCTCTCGGATGTTAACTGCACGGATTCGTAACGTCCGTCACGTGCCCAATAGGAAAAGCCTCCGGCAGTTTTACCGCGGAAGCTGATTTGAACTGACCCGTGGTCCACCGCAGCTCGGGGATGACGACCAGGGAATGTATGGGTACCGTTTTCTCGCCATCCTTCTCTTCTCTCCGTTTCATCTCATCTGAAGATTCGCTGTGCCATTCACTTTTGGTACTCCGACCTGATCCCTAAACAGCACTGCTGGACAAATCCCTTAGCCTTTCCTTTAATGCCTGATAAAGGATGTCATCAGGCGGTTCTGTCTGGACGACCTATTTCAAAGACCCCAGCAAGGAAGTCAAGTCCTTCGCCAGGCGCGCAAGCTCGGGAAACACC
>CAZGMU010000655.1:646-1475 GCA_964526975.1 uncultured Planctomycetaceae bacterium | reverse complement strand
CAGCAATGAGGCGTGAACGGAATCCGCCGTGACCGGATCGATGTTCACCGGGTGGCCGGCGTCATTCCGGGCGCTCCGAATCTGCAATGCTAGCGGGGCCCAGTTCGCCTCAAAAGCCTCCCACACTTGATGGTCAAAGTCCTTCTTGCGCCCATAGAAGAATAGTTTCAGCGCGTCTGACACGGTCTTGACTCGCCAGTCCTGGAGCTGCTTGGGCACCCCGGCTCCAAGTGTTGTGAGCGTCTGCACGGTTTCGTCTCGAAGGCTCAGGATGAGGCTTTCCGCTGCCGCGCCAATCATCACGGCCGATGCTTTGAAGAGTCCCGCAACGTAACACTCAAGCCCTTCCCTGAGATACGAATCGGCAACAGGCGTCAGGCGGGCAATAGAGGCCAGGTGACGAAGGTAGCCTGTAGGGTTGGATGGATCGCGGGTCAGATGCGCCAGGGCTTTGCGGCCGCGCTCGGTCAAGTGAAAGAAAGGGGGATTCGGATTCGACAGATTCATCCCCCATGCGAGCAATCCCGTTCGGAACAGCTCGCTCCATTGAGTCAGAATCGCCTCATCGTGGCCGCGGCCAACCTTTCTCGCAACCGCTTCCAGAATCGAGCCCTGCTGGAGCGAAGGCGAGATCGGCCCGGTGGGTTCCTGTGCCTTGATCTCGGCTAGCAGTAGCTCGCGGATGCCCGGCGTTGGTGGCTGCGCCATCGGTTCACTCCATTCAATCTCACGGTTTCGGACCCAAAATAGCGTCAAATAGCCGTTTGCCAAGCGTTTCGATAATAACGATGACGGCGGTCACTTCCTGTGAACTCACGTCCACTTTACG
>CAZGMU010000655.1:0-636 GCA_964526975.1 uncultured Planctomycetaceae bacterium | reverse complement strand
CTGAAACACGCGACAGACGCTGCTCCATTCGTCGGGCGTGAGAGCATCTCCGAAATCAGCCTGAAACGAGTCCTGCACACGTCGCCGCGCGCCCGCAAGATTCTGGAACTGAATGTCGATGCCCTTCGCTGCGCATGCTTCCCGTCCGAAACCGTCAAACGCCGAGACCACATTCTCCAGGGCGTCGCCAACCAGATGGGAGGCGAGTTCTTTCTCCACGGATTCCGCAAGCACCAGTTGCTTTCTGGCAAGCTCCAGATTCTTCCCGAGAATCTGCAGAGAATTATGCACGCCGCAATCGGGGCACCACCCGAAAACGCCGTAGATGGCATACCGAAGCGTGCAGTGATCACAGACCACTTCGGTTTCGAGCGCCTTCTCCTTGTAGTGCCGGATCGGCACTGGGGCTCCCGGTTTGAATTTCATGCTGATGCCGATGCCGAAGCCTCCACGGGGACGATGCTCAAATTCCATCGACTTCAGATCACTTTGCAAGGCGTCCGTGAATTGTCGCAACGCTACGGACTTGGCGTATTCGAGCTGTTCCTGGGTCCAGAAGGTGTTGTTGTCGCCTGTGTGGCCGCAGTAGGGACAATGGCATGGGGCCGGTCCCTGTATGCCTGTTCCCGGAGTCAC
>CAZGMU010000654.1:0-2208 GCA_964526975.1 uncultured Planctomycetaceae bacterium | reverse complement strand
CATAACTCTTCCAGAGGTACTCCATTTTCGCTGTCATGCCCATCCCAAGAGAGTGGTCCAATCGCGGCCTCGGCTCAGCTTGAAGCATTGGTGGACTTCGTCAGGCGCGAGCATGCTGATCTGCTCAGATTCTTCACGTGGAAGGTGAAGTGTCCGTCGGCTGCAGCAGATCTTGTTCAGGACCTATACCTCCGAATCGTGACCTTGACCAAACCGCAATCGATTCGCGACCCTCGCAGCTTTCTGTATACCACTGCCAAACGACTGGCGATTGACTATCTGCGGCAACGAGATCGGGTGCTTCTTCGGTCGGGCCAACTTGATCAAGCACTGACAGTACCGGCTTCCACGCCGGATGCCGAGACCGCGTTGGATGCGAAACGGCGGTTGACTGTCGTGCTGCGCGCGATCAATGAATTGCCTGCAAAGCGTCGAGCCGTGTTCGTTATGTTCAAGTTCCAGCATAAATCGTATGGGGACATCGCACGAGAACTGGGTATTTCGATTCGAACTGTCGAAAACCATCTCACGAAGGCGATGGCCTATTGCCGTGCTCGATTCGAAGCACTGGATGGGGCCGACTATCTCTAAACCAGTGAAGCCCCAAGTTCTTCCTTGAGCCAACCCCAACACCTCGTTATCATGTCATCTCAGCTTTCCCGACCGGACACCAAGGTTAAAACATGTCGCCGGCGGTGACTCACTCAGAGGACGACGTGGGTTCGAACAATCCTGATAAGGCCAAGCGGGTATGGGAGGAGGCTAATTCCTGGATCCTCAAAGTGCACTCCGGCACGATGTCCGAAAAGGAACGTCACGATTTGGACGAATGGCGCTGTCGAGACGAAACACACGAGTCCCAATTTCGCCGCGCTGAGGAATTCTGGAGTGCGCTCGATGGTTTAGCCGATCAAGTCCAGCGTGAAGTGCCTGCTGATCGACTTGCCTGCACCGGAACATCCACGAAGCTGCCCTCGCGATCACTTGTCTATCGGAGCGGGCGCTTCCGCCCGTCCTTCGCTGCCATTGCAGCTACAGCGGTGCTGATCCTTCTTGCCTCAGTCATGTGGTCGAGTCTCGATGTATGGCTGAGCGACTACCATACGCATGCAGGCGAGCAAGCGAGTGTGTCTCTGGCAGACGGGTCGACCGTTCATCTCAATACGCGCTCCGCATTGTCTGTGCAATTGTCGGACAGCCGCCGCGCGTTGTCCCTTAAGCAAGGAGAAGCTCTGTTCGAAGTTGCTCATGATCAGTCCAGACCATTTGATGTCGCAGTCAATGGGCGAGTCGTCCGAGCAATCGGAACTGCTTTCAATGTCGAGTATCGCGGAAAGCGTACGACCGTAAGTGTGGTGGAGGGGATAGTTCGGCTTTTGCATGACGGTGAACCGCGTGATATTCCGGCCGGGTACCGGTTGACTTACGAAAGCGACGTTCCACCGGGTAAGCTGGAACCGATTGATCCACAGGTCACGGCTTGGCGTCGCAAAGAGTTCGTGTTTCACGACCTGCCGTTGGCTCAAATCGTCGAAGAGTTAAATCGGTACCGAATTGGACCCATAGTGGTTCTGGATTCTCAACTTGGACTCAAGCGATTGTCCGGAAGCGTCACGCTTGAAGATCCCGAGCGCTCCCTGAGGATTTTGCAGCAAGCCGTACCGTTTCGTCTCATCCAAGTCACGTCCTACCTGACCCTGATTTCCTAATCTGCCCGTTTGGCTGTTGGTGGGAGAGCGCCAGGCTCGTAAGCCATTGATGCCGAACGGAAATGATAATGATAATAAAAACCCTTCCTATAAAGTAGGGGTTTCGCATCATTCGCATCGTCCTTCTCCTGAGGGGGCATTCGCTGGAGTTTACTTACCAGGTGAAAGGAGCGGAGATGCGTTTCTCGTGGAATGGATGGCTGATGCTTATGGGTATACTCTTCGTCTTGGCAGGTGTACAGCCAATCACCGCACAGCAATCTGTGCCGTTGAAGGTGGAGCCTGTCGTGTTCGACATTCCTCCACAACAACTTTCAGCCGCTCTGAAAGCATTTCGCGAGCAAAGCGGCGTCAGATTTCTTCACAGGGCGGAACTGATTGAGACACAACAGACTCAAGGTGTTGCCGGTTCTCTTGCTCCACAGGAAGCGTTGTCAATCCTCTTGAAGGACACAGGCGTGACCTTTTACGCAGTGGATGCCGACACCGTCGTCCTCGA
>CAZGMU010000653.1:1965-2211 GCA_964526975.1 uncultured Planctomycetaceae bacterium | reverse complement strand
ATGGCAGTGCCCCGAACTGGCAACCCGGGCGTTTGAAGAACAGAACCAGGAAAAAGGAGCCGCGTTTTCGAGCTTCTTCGACTAGATGGCGCTGATCGCCGTCTCGTCTCCACGCGGCGAAGCCAGAAATAGTCGTAGACGTCGTGGTGCCCACTGCGGTGCTCCGCGGAAGGAGGGAATTCGTCACAATTGCGGCAGCACTTGAGAATATGTACGGACCGATCTTCGCCGGCCGAAACCGGAGGC
>CAZGMU010000653.1:1153-1897 GCA_964526975.1 uncultured Planctomycetaceae bacterium | reverse complement strand
TTTCGCGACGGTCGTTTCTCTGCACGGCTTCAGGCGCAACTACGGCTGCGCTAAGCACAGGGCCGGGTACCCTGAATGTGCATGGAGCGGCGCAACGGCGTAAGGATCGTGCCGACTCGCGGCCTCGAATCGGTTGCATTGGACTCCGCTATCAAGGCAGCGTGATCGCGGAAAAAGCGCGGCAGTACGGCGATATTGTCGCGCTATGCGACGTCGATCGAAACGTGCTCGAGCAAGCCCGGGCTTCCTTCGGCAGCACACCGAAGATTTTCGAAGACTATCGCGAGCTGCTCGAGCCGGAAAGGATGTGTACTGCGAGAAGCCTTTGACGCTCACCATCGACGAAGGAAAAATCATTCGCAATGTCGTCAAGCAAACCAACCAGGTCGTGCAAGTCGGCTCCTGGCAGCGAAGCGATCATAACTTCCGCCGGGCCGTCGAGTTGGTTCGACAGGGACGCCTTGGAAAGTTGAAGTCGATTGAGATCGTTCTCGGCAAGAACGCAACCGGAGGCCCATTTCAAACGACTCCTCCTCCGCGCAACTTAAACTGGGACTTGTGGCAGGGGCAAGCGCCTGCGCTGCCATACATCCACGAGCGTGCCCACTACACTTTTCGGTGGTGGTACGAATATGCTGGCGGGCAGCTGACGGACTGGGGCGCACACCATATCGACATCGCGCAGTGGGCACTCAATGAATACCCGGTCGAGGTCGAAGGCCTCGGTAAACTGCCCAGCGTCAA
>CAZGMU010000653.1:0-1143 GCA_964526975.1 uncultured Planctomycetaceae bacterium | reverse complement strand
AGAATGGTTACAACGTGCCCGAACACTTCCACGTGAAGTTCCACTATCCGAGCGGCGTGGAAATGACCGTAAGCGACACCGGCCGCAACGGGCTGATGTTCGTGGGTGAAAACGGGCGTTTGTTCGTCAACCGCGGCGTGCTGTCTGGCAAAATTGCTGACGAGCTGACGCAAACGCCGATCCCCCGCGAGTCGTACAGGCTTTACGACTTCGATAACTTGGATCGACCTCCCAGGAGCGGCAAGCTGGATGCGATCATCAATCACCTGGGCAACTTTTTTGATTGTGTCAGCGCGCGGCGTCAACCGATTTCCGATGTCGAAAGTCAGCACCGCACCGCCACGACTTGCCATCTTGCAAACATCTCGGTGCGGCTAGGGCGTCCGCTCAAGTGGAACGCGCAGTCGGAACACTTTCGGGATAATGCCGAGGCGAACTCGTATTTGAAACGGGAGCAGCGACCACAATATGCAGTCGTCTGACGAAGGAGCTCCAACAAAATCGGCGACGACTGTTCAAAGCCAACTAGACGATGCTACGCCTGTCAGCAAATTGGACCCACCGCGGACGCCGGGCCCCGCTTCTGAAGCCCCTCCTAATGTCGTCAGCGAACGTCAGCGCCTATTCGACCACGTTCACCTTATCAACCGCTTCGGCCCGCCGTGTCGGCCCGCGCTTCCATCAGCAACTCCATCCATTTGCCGACGAAATGGCCATGGTCATGGTACGTGCGGCCACTCACCAGGTTGCCGTCGACGACACACGGCTCATCGACGAAGATCCCCCCGCAGACTTCCAGATCAAAGCGGCACTTCGGAACCGTAGCCATGCGTCGTCCCTCAACGCAACCTGCATAGGCAGGAATTTCGACTCCATGGCAAACCGATGCAATCGGCTTCCCTGTGTCAAAGAAATGCCGCGTAATTCGCACCAGGTCGTTGTCATAACGAATATATTCCGGAGCGCGGCCACCACTGAAGTAGATTCCCAGATAGTCCTCCGGATTGACTTCGCCAAACGCGACATCAGCCTTAACGGTATACCCTTCCCACTCCTTGGTGATGGTCCAACCCGGCTTCACCTCATGCATCACCATCTGATAAAGCTGGCGCTGCGGACCCGCGAAAATCGGCGTAAAACCAG
>CAZGMU010000652.1:1909-2211 GCA_964526975.1 uncultured Planctomycetaceae bacterium | reverse complement strand
CGTCCGCAACGACATCGCGCAATGCGGCGGCGAAGCCGCAATCCCCACCACCGCAACCCGGAAAATACAGCATGCCGTCGACAAGGCGCTCTATGCCCTGCGCAATCGTATCGAGCGCTTCTTCAATCGCGCGAAAAACTCACGCCGCGTCGCCACACGTTACGATAAGCTGATCGAGAGCTTCGCCGCCTTCGTGCTGCTTGCCTGCATTCGAATCTGGATCAAGTTTGTCCGCACGACCTCGTCCGATGGTGAGCGCGGAAGATACTTCTACGTCTCGTACTCATTACGGTTCAACCGTG
>CAZGMU010000652.1:0-1899 GCA_964526975.1 uncultured Planctomycetaceae bacterium | reverse complement strand
GGGTCAAGTCCGAGGATTGCTGGATTTTTAATGAGCTCGCGTTCTTTCATCCCCATCCACGCTGGTTGCGATCGATCGTAACGGGTGGCCGCGATAATAAATGCGCAGGTGCTCGATATGCACGAAGCCGATCGGGCGATCGGGTAGGTCTTGAACTTCTTCTTTGACGGCTTCTCGCCTTCAATCTCAGGTAGCCGGGAGATGCCGTGGCGCTGCAGGCATCGATGCGGCGCTGAACGGGTCAGGTGCGGAATGGTGGCGTGCAGGGCATAAAGGCAATCGTCGAGCGGCAGCAGGGTCTGCTTACGGAAGGAGACAATGATCGCCTCTTCGGCTTGGCTCAGGACGGTCGATTTGGGCGTTTTCGGCCGCATCAGCGCATCGCTGATCGAAGTCCTTCGCTTCCAATTGAGGACGGTCTTTGGATTGTTCGCATGGCGGCGGGCCAACGCCCTTATGCTCTCTTGACTATGCTGTATCGCTCGACCGATTGCCTGCGTCGTGCTGGCGCTCCGGTGAAGAATCTGCCCCATGTCCCATCCTTGTCGACGGCCTGCGAACCTGTGCCATCATACGCTGGGGCTACACCTAGCCTCGAACCTGGCTATCGAGCAATGCAATATTGGTCCACTGCCGCAAGAAATGCGCTGGTAACCGAGTTCTGGTACTCCGGTGATGACAACATGAGCTCTTCGTTGCGATTAACGATTACGCCGGCCTCAAAAAGTATCGATGGAGCATTGGTGTTCTTGAGCACTGCAAGCTTGTCATATCTGAATATACCTCTTTGAGAATCCAGCAGCGGCCTGCGTTCTCCCGGAATATCCTCTGCATGGTAGATCGAAAATTGCATCCCACGCGCAATCAGAGCGTCACCTAACGCGATTGCAAATTGAAGGCTTGCGTCTCTATGGGCGTTCGCATACGATACAAAGATCGAGTAGCCCTTGTAACGATCGCTGTAAACGCGGAGACGATTTTCGTAAGTCCACTTTTGAAGATATATTTCCTGGACTGAATCGTGGTGGATAGAAATAAAAAGATCTGCGTGCAACTGATTTGCCTTTACAGATCTCTGGACAAGGGACTTCAATCCGCTGTTTGTGATAATCAACTTGGTCTTCGCGTATCCGCCGTCGATCAGGCTCTGGGTGATTTGTCGGGCTAATCGGAGATTGAATTCGTATTCCGGCATCCCTCGGGCGCTGATCGCCCCCGAATTTTCCCTACTATGACCCACGTCGATCACAATTTGAAAGCTTGTCGGGCTGCACCTTGAATTGTCAATCGCAGCCGTGACTTCCGTAAAAGCGCATAAGAGTATGTTGAGGGTAAATGCGATTCCGAAAAAATGGCGCCGACAAGCGCGGAAAATAAAGTGTGCTGTCGCTGCCCTGAGCCCGCCAATTCCTCGTGAACCAAATTGGACTATCATAGTCGATTTGATGCCGGGGAGCACTGCTAGTTTCGTTCCAACTCATTAACCCTTTCCTTGATCATTTCCAGTATGCAGGGCTTTTTCGGTGCCAGCTGAGAAATACTCCAATTTCCCGTTAGTGGGACGTTGCATCGAGAATCTCTACGTACAAGCCAATCACGCTGTTGCTGGCGGAAAGAAGTGAGACGATTGCCTGTCAGCGAATTCAAATTTCTTCTGTAAATCTGGCCCATTCGACCGTCCCAAACTGCCAATTCTGCATCAGCACACATCAGGTGTTCGATTGGCTCTCGCGCTGTCGTACAGCTGAAACTAGGCTGCTCTCCTTGCCGCGGTACTAGGTGCGACTGGGTGGGCCGGCTTGCTTCAAGAGTCCGTTGCCGTCTAGCCTCGATGTCCGCGATTTGCCTCCGCGCTGCGGCCTCCTCTTCCAACTGACGCCTCCGCGCGGCGGCCTGCTC
>CAZGMU010000651.1:0-2223 GCA_964526975.1 uncultured Planctomycetaceae bacterium | reverse complement strand
GATGAAGGGAATATGCGCCGCCTCCTCGTAGTTCGTGTGCTTGGACCACAGTCCATGATCGCCCAAGTGCCAGCCATGATCGCCCCAAAACACCACGATCGTATTCTTCGCGAGGCCGTCCTTCTCCAGCGCCGCAAGCACTCGCCCAACCTGCGCATCCATGTAACTCACCGCCGCATGGTACCCATGAATCAACCTCCGCGCATCCTCATCCGGCACTGGCCCCGTCTCGGGCATTCCCGCGTAGTTCCGTAGTTCGCCCCAATTCGTCGAAGCGAACGGCGGCGCGCCGTCTGGCGCCGTTCGCCGTTCGGCTAGCTTGAGATTGGCCGGATCGTACAGGTCCCAATACTTCTTCGGCGCGCAAAATGGCAAGTGCGGCTTCACGAAACCAACCGCCAAAAAGAACGGCTGCTTGGGATCTTTCGCCGCCGCGGCCAACCGCTTGATCGCCTCATCCGCGGTTTGCCCATCCGGATAAGCGTTATCGGGCACATCCGCCGATTCGTACGCGGCCCCCTTCGACAAGCCCTTCGCCTTCGCGCCGCCGGCATTGTTGAAGAGCGCCGCCTCGCGCGAGTTCTTGTTCGCGTCCGCGTTCTCCTGGAGCGCATAGTGTACTACGTCGGATTTCCAATGCGGCACGCTCCACGAAGCCTCGTCCTCATGGTTCCCATGCCCTTGGTGAAAAATCTTCCCGACTCCTTCGGCGCGATAACCGTTGTTCTTGAAATACTGCGGTAGTGTCACTGCATCTGGTCGGCTCTTGCGAAAATTCGTCCCCAGGTCGTAAATGCCCAGCGTCGTCGATCGCAACCCCGTTAGCAGCGCGTTGCGCGAAGGAGCACACACCGCCTGGTTGCAATACGCCCGCTTGAAGACGATTCCCTTCGCCGCCAGCACATCGATATTCGGCGACTTCACGCTCGCGTCGCCGTAGCAACCAAGCATCGGCTTCAAGTCGTCCACACAAATCAACAAAACATTCGGCCGCTCCTCGGCGCTTAATGGCAACACAAACCCGCAGATAATACTTACCGCCCAAAAAAATCGAGTTCTCATCGGTAAACCATCCACCTTATCAATTCACCGGACTTTCTCACGGCCCTTCGGGGGAGCATAACACTGCGACAACTCCGTGCCCTCTGCGACTCTGCGTGAGACTAAAAGCTTTCACAACAACCAGACAGTAGCGATTTTCGGTCCTCCAAAGTACCATGTAAAGCTCGGTCCCAGAATAAACCCACCAGGCACGACAATGTTTCGTTTCCTCGCACTCGCACTTTCTGCCGCACTGGCCGCTCCCACCATCGCCCACGCTGCCGAACCGAAGAAGCCCAATATCGTTCTCATCATGGCCGATGACCTCGGCTACGAAACACTGGGCTGCAACGGCAGCCAGTCCTACAAAACTCCGAACCTGGATGCCCTCGCCGCCAACGGTGTCCGCTTCGACCGCTGCTACGTCCAGCCTCTCTGCACTCCCACCCGCGTCGGCCTTATGACCGGCATGTCCAACGCCCGCAATTATATCCAGTTCGGCCTCATGGATTCGAACGCGACCACCTTCGGCAACCTGCTCAAAGATGCCGGCTACGCCACCGCCATGGCCGGCAAATGGCAACTGGGCCGCGACAAGGACCTGCCCAAAAAATTCGGTTTCGACGAATACTGCCTCTGGCAGCACACTCGTCGCCCGCCACGCTACGCCAATCCAGGTCTGGAATACAACGGCGTCCAGCGTGATTTCCACAAAGGCGAGTACGGCCCCAGTTTGGTTAACGACTTCGCGCTCGAGTTCATCGAAAAGAACAAATCGAAGCCGTTCTTTCTCTACTACCCGATGATCCTCACGCATGGCCCCTTCCAGCCAACGCCCGACAGCCCCGACTGGGACCCCAAGGCTGCCGGCGAAAATGTCCACAAAGACAACAAGCACTTCGGCGAGATGGTCACGTACATGGACAAGCTCGTGGGCAAGTTGATCACCAAGCTCGACGATCTCAACCTCCGCGACAACACCGTCATCCTCTTCCTCGGCGACAACGGTACCGGCAAAGGCATTCGCTCGAAGCTCAACGGCGAAGACTACCCTGGCGGCAAAGGTTCGACCAACGCCCGCGGCATGCACGTCCCGCTCATCGCCAATTGGCCCGGCCACATCAAACCCAGCGTCAACGACGATCTCATCGACAGCACCGATTTCCTTCCAACCGTCTGCGC
>CAZGMU010000650.1:1566-2225 GCA_964526975.1 uncultured Planctomycetaceae bacterium | reverse complement strand
AATTCGGCCAGGGTCGATGCCAATAGGGTGATGAGGACGGCGACCATCTCCGCTTCGCCGCCAAGCGATGCCGTTTCGACGTCGGAGGCGAGGCGGCCGAGACGTTTTGCGCCGGCTGTATTCGCGAGGCCCTTGAGGGAATGGGCGGCGGCCCGCAGCTCAGCCGTGTCCTCTCCCGCCGCCGTTTCGAGCGCGGCGACCTGCCGGGTGGCGTGCTGCATAAAGGACGTCACCGCGTCTTTCAGCTTGGTTTCGTCCCATTTGTAGATCGAGCCAAGCTGACCGAAATCGAAGATGTCGGGATCAATCTCCGGAAGCCCGCGGCTGTCGGACGTGATCTGGGGCTCCACCGCCGGCACTGGTCGTTGCGTGCCGCCGTCGGAAGCGCTCTGCTTGGCCCACTTGAGAAGGATTGCCAACAATTGGTTGGGGTCGACAGGCTTGCCCAGGTGGTCATTCATCCCCGCCGCAAGGCAACGAGCACGATCGGTGTGCAGGACGTTCGCGGTCATCGCAATAATGGGCAACTCGGCAAAGCCTGACTTGCGGATTTCGGCGGTAGCGGTGATCCCGTCCATCACCGGCATCTGCATATCCATGAGCACGAGATCGTAGGGGTACGACTTGACCTTCTCGACCGCGATCGCGCCATTTTCGGC
>CAZGMU010000650.1:244-1556 GCA_964526975.1 uncultured Planctomycetaceae bacterium | reverse complement strand
ATGTCCACGCTCACACCGATGCTTTCAAGAATTTCGGCGGCGACCTGCCGGTTGAATTCGTTGTCTTCGATCACCAGTACCTTCGTCCCTTCAAGGGTCCCCACGGGGGGCGGGGCGGCCGACAGATCGTCGTCGGCATCGTCTCGCTCTGGCGCGTCGGGATCGGTGCCCAGGACCCGTACGATCGAATCGAAAATCGCCGACGCATTCACCGGCTTGATCTGCACCTCGTCGAAACCAGACGCTTCAGCGCCTTCGAAGGCTTCCTCGCGGCCGTAGGCCGTAACCAGGACCAGACGCGGTTCCGGTTTCAGGTTGAGGGCCTTGATTTTCGCTGCGGTATCGAAGCCGTTGAGACCGGGCATCTGCCAATCGACGAACACCACATCGAAGGGATCGGCCGCGGACTCACTCAGGATCTGGATCGCGGCCACCGTTTCGACGCGGAAAGACATCGTCAGCAGCATCGTTGCCAGCACTTCCCGTGCTCGCGCATTGTCGTCAACGACGAGGATGTGACGGCCGCGCGCATCGATCTTGGGTGAAAGCGTGCGGGGTGGCTTACCCTTGCCCAATCGGGCCGTGAACCAAAACGTCGACCCTTGGCCAAGTGTGCTTTCGACGCCGGCGGTTCCACCCATCAGTTCAGCAAGACCTTTCGAAATGGCAAGGCCGAGACCAGTTCCCCCGTATTCGCGAGTCGTTGACATGTCCGCTTGCTGAAAGCTCTGGAACAATCGAGATTTTTGTTCGGCGCTCAAGCCGATACCCGTATCATGCACCTCGAAACGCAGTCGCACGGCGTCTCCGTAATCTTCATCCACGAGAATAACGACTTCTATTTCTCCATGATCGGTAAATTTCACCGCATTATTAGCATAATTAATTAATATCTGACCAAGCCGAAGAGGATCTCCAATAATATACTGAGGAACATTTTCTTTTATATTAAAAATAAGCTCCAGCCCTTTTGCCGTTGCCTTCTCCGAGACAAGACTGGATACGGTTTCTATCAAGCGGCTCGTCTCAAATTCAGCTGACTCGACCGAAAGCTTTCCTGCCTCGTTTTTCGAAAAGTCGAGTATATCGTTTATGATTCCAAGCAGGTGACGGCCAGCCTGCTGAATTTTTTTGAGATAGTCGCGCTGACGGGGATTAGGATCGCTCATCAGCGCCAAGTGTGCCATCCCGATGATGGCATTCATCGGCGTGCGAATCTCGTGGCTCATGTTGGCGACAAATTCCGCTTTCGCACGTACCGCTGCTTCGGCGGCTTCCTTTGCCTCCAACATGGCTTCTTCGGCACGTTTGC
>CAZGMU010000650.1:0-234 GCA_964526975.1 uncultured Planctomycetaceae bacterium | reverse complement strand
GGCGGCGATCTCCATGGCCGCCCGCAGGTCTTCTTCACTGCGCTTGCGATCGGTGATATCGCGGATAATGCCGGTGAAGATGCGCGTATCGCCGATCGCCGCTTCGCCGACGGAAAGCTCCATCGGGAAGAGCGATCCATCCCTGCGCAGTCCTTGAACCGCTCGACCGATGCCGATGATCCGCCGCTCGCCGGTAGCAAGGTAGCGCGCCAGATAGCCATCGTGGCCGCTGCG
>CAZGMU010000649.1:0-2230 GCA_964526975.1 uncultured Planctomycetaceae bacterium | reverse complement strand
GCGTCGATCACCGCCGCGCTCACCGGCACTCCCGGTCGTAGCCCCAACAGCTTCGCCGCCTCCACCGAAAGTTCGCCGGCCACCTCTCCCGGCGCGAGCAACCGTCCTGGCATCTTATCGCGCACAACGTTGGTGAGATTCGGATGCACCGCCTTCAGAAACGCCTTCGACGGATAGCCGGCATCGCTGGACCACATCGCTTTGTACCCGGCCTGGCATGCTGAGCGTGGCAAGTCGTCGGCACGTCCGCCGACTAATTGCCATACGAACCAATCGCCCGCCTCGAGCCAAATTTCTGCGGCGTTGTAGACGGCAGGCGCGTTTTCGAGCGTCTCCAATACTTTTGGGAAGAACCATTCTAGACCGATGATACCGCCGTAATTCTTGAGAAACGCTTCTTCGCGCTTTTTCGCAACTTGGTTGATTCGGACGGTTTGATCCTTGGTGCCATGGTGCTTCCACAACTTTGGCCACGCCAACGGTTGATTCTTAAGACGATTTAACTGGCACAGCGGCGTGCCGTCCCGCAATGTCGGCAGCATGGTGCAGCTAGTAAAATCGACGCCAATGCCGACGATGTCGCTAGGGCGCGCCTTCGCTTGTCGAAGAGCAGTTCGCACCGCTTTGGCCGCGCTATCGACCCAGTCTTGCGGATCCTGCAGTGCGTACGACGGCGGCAATTTCCGACCATTGCCCGGTAGCGTCTCGAGAATTTGGCCGTGCTTATAAGCGGCAACGGCAGATCCATGCTCGATGCCTTTCAGGTCGACAAGGAGCGCCCGGACCGATTCGGTACCAAAATCGAGTCCGAGAGCTAAATTTGCTGAAGCCGTCATTCAACCGAACCTTTTCAAGAGCCGTTGCCACTGGCGATACACAGTATCCTTGCAAGCAATACCTAGTGTGAATAGCGGCCACGGGCGGTCAAGGCTTTCGATTCGATGGTCTGCAGTCATGCCGCGTTCGTGGCATGGAGTGGTCCGTGATGGATACTTCTTGCGACACGAGCACGCACGGACTCAAGTCCATGCCACGGCCGCCGACCAACGCCTACAAAACCTTCTTCTGCATCGCTTCAATAAGCGCGCCCCGCAGATCGCGCATCTTGATCGGCATTTTAGCCACAGCGCGATGCTCGCCCACTTGAGCATGGTCAGCCCAGTGACCATGGTTCTGGTCCAGCAGGAGTACTGCCGGAATATCGCGCAGGGATGCTTCCTGGCCGAACCGGTTGAATGCTTCCAGGGCGCCCCGGCCGTTGGCCGATGTCGTGAAAAGAATGACGTCGGCCGTTTTCGGATCGGCAAAGAATCGCTCGACCGCGCGGGCCGGGTCGCCCAGCACCAGCACGCGGTAGCCGTTCTTTTTGAACAGGTCGCGAAGCATGTCCTGCATCTTTACGTCCGACTCGACCAGCATCAGTTTTCGTGGCTGGCCGTTTTCGTCCAGGCCTTCGCTAGAGGCCAGTTCCTTGCCGGCAGGCTTGCCATCTTTTCCTTCCTTAAGCCGTTTGATGGCGAGCTTGAGATCGACCAGCATGTCCGACGGTGTCTGGTAGCGTTTCTCCGGATCGACTTCGAGTGCCTTGTTGACGATGATGCTTAGCGATAGTGGGATCTTCGGATCGACGTCGAGGATAGGCTTGATGTCGGTGTAAAATGCCTTGCCGGCTTGCTGGCGGTCGCGCGTTTCCGGCAGTGCCGGCTTGCCGCAAAGCATCTGGTAGAAAATCGTGCCCGCGAAATAGATGTCACTGCGCGGATCATCCATCTTACAACCAGTGGCCCGCTCCAGCCCGGCGTAGAGCACTGTTCGGCGACTGATGCCTTCGATCGCTTCCTCGGCCGCCCCTTCAACGCCGGCAAGACCAAAGTCAACCAGCTTCGGCTCGCCGTCGCTCGAGAGCAGCACATTCGACATCTTCAAATCGCGGTGCGTCACGCCATGTTGTTGCAGCGCGTAGTTGAGCCCGGCCATCACACCCTCGGTGATGTGTGCCGCCTCGATGTAACCGAACTTCCGGCCCGCCCGATAGAACTCACGAAGGTTGCGCCCTTCGATGAACTCCATCACGATGTAGTGCGTGAGACCATGCGAATAAACATCGTAGATTTCAACGATGTTCGGTTGCTTCAGCTTGAGGCCGAACTCGCCCTCTCGACGGAACAGATCGATATATGGCTTCAGACTCTTGCCCGATTTCGGATGCGTGCCCTTGGGATTGCTCAGG
>CAZGMU010000648.1:0-2257 GCA_964526975.1 uncultured Planctomycetaceae bacterium | reverse complement strand
GAAGACGATCGGGGCCTCTGGGTAATCATGCAGGACGACTTGCGTATTGGCGGTGTTGCCGGCGTCCTCGTAGCCGAAGCGGCCGCCGAAGCTGACGATGCGCGGCGACAAGGCGGGGGCTCCCAGGAACCAGCGAGCAATATCCATCTGGTGGATGCCTTGGTTGCCCATGTCGCCACAACCGGTGTTGTAATCCCAGTGCCAATCGTAATGGGGATTGTAGCTGCCTTGCGAGTTTCGCACGGGGCGGAATAGCTCCACTTTCGCCGCTGGCCCGCACCACAAGTCGTAGTCGACCTGCGGGGGAATCACGAGCGCTTGGTCGCTTTTGCCGATCGACATGCGTGGCTTGAAACAAGTGCCTACGATGTACTCGATCTTTCCCAGCTTGCCGTTGTGGACGTAGTCGACTGCTTGCCGGATCGCCTCGTGGGAACGGCTTTGGGTGCCGCATTGAATCATGCGCTGATATTTATCCGACGCATTGACGAGCTGCCGGCCTTCCCAAACGCGCTGGCTGACTGGCTTTTCGACGTACACATCCTTGCCGGCTTCCGCGGCGGCGATGGCGATCAGCGAATGGGTGTGGTTTGGTGTGGCGATCGAAATGGCGTCGATGTCGTTCCGATCGAGCAGCTTGCGATAATCGACGAATTGATCGAGCTTGCGTCCGTGTTTCTTGCGGAACGCTTCGGCTGTTTGGCCAAGAACTTTGGAGTCGCAATCGCATAGGGCCACAAGGTGATCTTGGAACCCATCAATATGGCTCTTGCCACGGCTATTGAAGCCCACGACCGCCATGCGGATTTGGCTATTTACATCCGCCCGAGCATGGGTTGGCAGTACACTGAAAGCCGCCGCGGCCCCGGCCGCATGCTTGAGAAATGTACGACGCGATTGCTTGGACATCGCTAAGGGCTCCTGAGGGTGAAGGACAGACCAATTAATATTGTAACAGCGGTTCGTGGTCTCGTAACTATTCCGATTTCTGAGCAGATGATCGCGGCTTCACGTCGGCAAAGTGATTGCTTGTCTCATCGCCTTCGACCCCGGTGATCAGCCGTGCAGACCGATCGAATGTGAAATAGTTCCAGGCCCATTGAACAAGCACGAGAAGTCGATTGCGGAATCCGATCAGTTTCATCAGGTGAATGAAAACCCACATGATCCACGCAGGAAAGCCGCTGAATCGCCATTTGCCGAAGTCCGCAACGGCAGCCGATCGTCCGATGGTGGCCAAGTTGCCAAGGTTGTGGTAATGAAATGTTGGCAGCGGGCGCCTCTGGAGCCGCGCGAGAATCAGTCGGGCGACAAATCGGCCCTGCTGAATGGCGACCGGAGCAATCCCGGGCAGCGGTTTGCCGTCATCGTGGGTATAATTGGCCATGTCACCCAGTACGAACACTTCAGGATGACCAGGAAGCGAGAGGTCCGGCTCGACAAAGACGCGCCCTGCCCGATCGAGCTTAGCGCCAGTGGCCTCGGCTAGCAGCCTGGCTAAGGGGGAAGCCTCGACACCAGCCGCCCAAATAACAGTATTCGTGGGCAATTGTTCTTCAGTCCCGCTGAACTTCAACGTGACATGATCTCCGGCGATGTTGGTGACTAACGTGCTGGTGCGCACAATGACGCCGAGCCGTTCGAGCGCTTGCTGGGCTTTTGCCGAGAGTTCGCTTGGATAGGCGGACAGTACACGATTGCCTGCTTCTACCAAGACGATCCTCGAATCGGCCGGATTGATCTCACGGAATTCATGTTTGAGCGTCAGCCGCGCGATTTCAGCCATGGTGCCTGCCAACTCTACGCCGGTTGGCCCACCGCCTACGACTACGAAGGTTAACAGCCGGTGGCGATGTTCGATTTCGACTGCGCGTTCGGCCGACTCAAAGGCAGTCAGGATGCGTGCGCGAATCTCGGTTGCGTCTTCGATCGTTTTGAGGCCGGGGGCGAACTTTTCCCACTCCTTGCGGCCGAAGTAGCTGTCTTGCGAGCCGGTGGCGACGATCAATGTGTCGTAGCTGATTTGATCGTTGTCGAGATAAACGATGCGCTCGTTCAGGTTGAATCGCTGCACGGTGCCGAGCAGAACGTCGCAATTTGCCTGTCGAGCGACAATGGCACGCAAGGGCATCGCGATGTTTGCTGGCGAGAGGCCGCCAGTTGCCACTTGATAGAGGAGCGGTTGGAAGAGGTGAAAATTGCGGCGATCGACGAGCGTGATCGTAACCGGTGCGCGGCGAAGAGCCCGTGCCGCATT
>CAZGMU010000647.1:1261-2265 GCA_964526975.1 uncultured Planctomycetaceae bacterium | reverse complement strand
AACCCACCCACCTCGTAATAGAAGATATGCGATTCCGGATCGAGCAAAACTTCATCTCCCGGTGTCGCATGGGCCATTAGGGCGGAAAGATTTCCCATATTCCCGCTGAGCACCAACAACGCCGCCTCCTTGCCAAGTATTTGTGCCGCCAGCGACTCGAACTCCTGCACGGTCGGGTCTTCGTCGTACGTGTCATCGCCCAGCACAGCATCGAAGATCGCTTGCCGCATACCTGGCGTCGGCAGCGTTTGCGTGTCGCTACGTACGTTGATGATTTCCATGGCCTTAAAGTCTCTAGAAATAGTCTGACTGCGTGCAGTTCAGCGCGATGTGATCCATCGTTTCGACACGCATTGCGATCAACCGCGCGTAGAGTTCATCCTGCGACGGGTCCAAGTTAGGGATAACGTGCAAACGCTGCCGCAAGTCTTCCAGTTGCCGGGCAAGGCAAAAGGCCGGCACCAATCGACGCTCTTGGCTCGTCAAAGGCTCGTCGATTTGTGACTCGTATCCTGCAAGGTATTCAGCAACTTCCTCCATGTTGAACCCCACACTTTCTGCTTGATCATGCGGCAGGCGGTTGAGCACGTCCCCCAGCGCATCGTAAATTCGATGGCCAATATGGACGCAATCCCAGTCAATGAATGCCATCTCGCCCGTCGGCGTAAACACGATGTTCACCGGCGAAATATCGCCGTGCACGATTTGGCCTCGCACCTCGGCTATCCCGGAGATCGACATTTTGCCCATCAAAGCGTCCCAGTGATTGCCGATCCTTTCTTCGAGCGACAACATTGCCTCTCGCGCGAGCTTTCCATTCGGAGAGTTTGATGCCTTGAGATCGCAAAATGCGCCTTGCCACGCCGCGCGGATTCTTTCCAATTGTTCAAACTGAATCGGCGGCAACCGATAATCTAATGCTGCATCTCCGCCAGGCGATATGGTGGCAAGAGTGTTGTGCAGGCCGGCAACGAGACAACACCAATCTCGCACGAACCCCGGTT
>CAZGMU010000647.1:0-1251 GCA_964526975.1 uncultured Planctomycetaceae bacterium | reverse complement strand
GCCGTCGCCACTCGTCCCAATCGTTACAAGTTCCTTCTATGAACTCGTGAACGGCGACCACTCCATCGGCAACAGCAACACACCAATCGCCATCGCAGGTACGTTCGACCCGCGGGCATTTCACACCCAATTCGTTCGCACCGTTTGTGGCTTCGGCCTGAAATTGAAAGGCCGATTCCGTGCATCGAAAACGATGAAACCGTTGTACGAACCTTCCGCGATCCGTTTGAATTACCACGGGTCGCGCGAACATTCCGCCCGTCAGCTCACGCTCAACGCGAACGTCTCGGAAGCCGTAGAGTCGAGCGATTTCGTCAACGCCTGCGTTGCCGCAATGTTTGGCCGCGATCAACATGCGTCATCCACCGCAATCGAGAATGGTTTGACACCTTCGCGCCGCATTCGTCGACAAACCGCGTAGAACTCATCCGCCGGTCCCTCGATCTCCGCAAACACGTTGACCTTGACCGGTCCCTCCCACATGCGTGGTTGCGAATCAATATCGTAAAACCAGCAGATTTCCGTAATGTCTTTGTCGATGCCGTAGCCCGAGCCTTTCTCGAGAAATGCAAACGCAACCTGACCCTTGCGCACGTCGGAAGTGGCGTTCTCCTCACCGAGGCGAAGTCGCTCTTGAAGCAGCAATACGCATTCGCTGCCCGAATAAATTGCGTGATGCGATTCACCGGCCGCCGGAAGCGCTTTCGTGATCATGGCGCATGTCGTTGGCGCAGTATCCCATAGCAATCTCGCGCGGGCCGACGTTTCACACGACGTGAACTTCAGCAAAATATGGGAAGCACGGTCCATCGATTACTCTCACTGCACGCCGATACATTGTCCGAAAACGGCGCGTGCCCCGGACTGCAGAGTTGTATACAATACGTCTCGACAGTATACTGACACGGATGCATGTATACAATCCACTCACTTGTGTGAGGAGTGCGCATACCGCGACGAGAACGACGTGAAGACGCAAAAGCGAACCAACACACCCGCAGCGGCCAGCACGTTTAACGCCCATCGTTATCCGGCGCTTCGGACGATTGTCGAGGTGGAACCCGGCCGCGACTCGTCGCAAACCCTTGCCGACATGGTGGGCGACAGCATCTTGCAACGCATCATCAAAAACGAATTGCCTGCCGGAACTCGGCTGACAACTAGCGGCCTGGCAAAGTCGCTCGGCGTGAGTCGAACTCCTGTTGCCAAAGCGATCGCGAAGCTGGCGGCCGATGGAATACTCGTGCAGCC
>CAZGMU010000646.1:0-2270 GCA_964526975.1 uncultured Planctomycetaceae bacterium | reverse complement strand
TCGGAGAACGAAACTACCGCCAGCGCTCTCACGAATAGTTCCGAAATCGGGGCTTCACCAAAGCTGCAGAAGCCGGATCGGTCGGGGGGCGCGTCGTTGGGTCGCATCTGGGCGTTCGCTCGGCGAGAATCCATTGAAGTACTTCGAGATCGTATCCGGCTAGCATTCGCGTTGATCGGTCCGCTCGTTCTCATGGCAGCGATCAGTTACGGCATCTCATTTGACATTGAGAGTCTGCCCTATGCGGTACTGGACCGGGATCAAACCATCGAGAGTCGGGATTTCCTCGAGCGCTTTTCGAATTCTCGCTATTTTTTCGAGCGCGACGCGATCAATGACGAATTTGAAATCGACCGCCGACTTCGTTCGGGGAGCCTACGTTTCGCCATCGATATCCCTCCCAGTTTCGGTCACGACCTTTTGCAAGGTCGTAAGCCGCAGGTGAGCTTTTGGCTGGACGGCGGCAACACCTTCCCGGCAGAGACTGCCCGCGCGTACATTCAAGGGGTGATTCTGAATTATGCGACGGAACGCACGCGCCGATTTCAGGGTCGGAATGCACAAACTTTTCCGATCGGCGTTGAGCCACGCTTTCGTTACAATCAAGATTTTCGAAGCGTCTTCGCAATGACGCCCGGGGCAATAATGCTTTTGCTCGTATTAATTCCCGCCATGTTGACTGCGGTCGGAGTCGTGCGAGAGAAAGAAATGGGCTCGATCACGAACGTGTATGCCTCCCCCGCAACCATAGGAGAATATCTTCTCGGCAAACAAATTCCGTATATTGCAATCGGCTTTGCCAGCTTCATAAGCTTGCTGGCCATGTCAGCCGGCCTGTTTGGTATCGTTCCGAAAGGCTCGGTAATCGGTCTCTCAATTGCAGCTCTGATGTACGTGTTCGCCGCCACGGCATTCGGATTACTGATCTCAGCCTTCGTCTCCACACAGGTTGCAGCTGTTTTCGGCACCGCAATTCTGACGGTGATCCCGGCAGCACATTATTCTGGATTTCTTTATCCCGCCTCGACACTCGAGGGGATTGCTCGTGTGATGGGATTGGGCTTTCCCGCACTTTGGTTTCAGACCGTCAGCCTCGGCGTTTTCGCAAAGGGACTCGAAGCAAACGCCTACATCCGCGAAATTATCGTTCTGTTCGGTTTCGGACTTCTATTCCTGCTGCTGGCCCGCCTGATCGTGCAAAAGCAAGGACCGTAGCAATGATGCGCTGGTTTCAAAACGTGTTCCGTCTCGGATTAAAAGAGATCGCAAGTCTTTCCCGCGATGTCGTTATGGTCATTCTCATCATTTACGTTTTTACAGTCGCGGTCTACGCCATGGCAACGGGCATTAAGACTGAGGTGAGAAACGCGAGCGTGGCCGTGGTGGACGCAGATCAATCGGCGTTGTCGTCTCGCATCAAGGCTGCCTTACAACCTCCCTATTTTCGGACACCGCGCGAACTCGACAGGTCAGAGGTCGATCAATTACTCGATAAAGGAGAATACACGTTTATTATTGAAATTCCGCCGCGGCTAGAGGCCGATTTGTTGGCAAATCGCAACCCGTCAATCCAGATCAATGTTGACGCTACCGCCGTAAGCCAAGCGGCCGTTGGAACTGCTTATATCCAGGAGATAATCGCGCGCGAGACCGCGGGTTTTCTGAAACAAGGCGACTGGAGCCAAGCACTGCCGATTGATCCAGTTATTCGGGCTTTGTTCAACCAAAACCTCGAAGCAATCCGCTTCAACGCAAGCATGGATATCATGAACAACATCACCATGCTTGGTATTATCTTAGTAGGCGCCGCCGTCATGCGCGAACGAGAGCGTGGCACAATCGAGCATCTACTTGTTATGCCAGTACGACCGAGTGAAATCGCAGTAGCAAAGATTTGGTCGAATGGTTTGATCATCCTAATCGCAGCGGGCCTTTCTCTTCACCTTGTCGTACAGACCGTACTTAACATTCCGATCGTCGGATCGATTGAACTATTTTTAATTGGGACCGCAATTTATCTGTTCGCAGTGGCTTCTCTGGGGATCTTATTGGCAACCGTTGCAAACTCGATGCCTCAATTCGCGCTTCTTTCTATTCCTGTGTTCGTCATCATGTTTTTGCTATCCGGCACTTTCACGCCATTCGAGAGCATGCCAAATCTGCTACAGAAGGCGATGCTCATCTCTCCGTCCACTCACTTTGTTCGCTTCGCACAGTCCGTGTTGTATCGCGGTGCGGGAATAGAAGTCGTCTGGGCCGACCTGATGCTG
>CAZGMU010000645.1:0-2287 GCA_964526975.1 uncultured Planctomycetaceae bacterium | reverse complement strand
AGTTTCAATTCACAGGCGAAGCTGTCGCCTCGTACGCGGTGAGCATCACCTCCCCCAACCGCTCGAAAACCGTCACTATTCCACAAGTGACCGGCAAGGCCTTCGTGCAATAACCGTCTAACCGGCGCATTCGACACCGGTGGCTCGCTGGGCATCTTTGATTGTGTACCAGTAAAAGCTACGTTTTCCTGGGCTAATGCGCCTGTACGCGGCTGGTTCGCGACATAGGGTTGCATCTGCTCTCGGGAAAGATTGCCAATGCCGTCAACTCGATCACCGATGGGGCGTCCACGCCGCTCAAGGGGTTGTGCCAGTGCGCGCGGCGGCTACTCCATGCTCGAGGTCGTGTTGGCGTCGTCGATTTGCCTCACAGCGTTGGTGCCGGCGCTGGCGATGCTGCGTGACGGCATGGTCCTGGGCGAAACGATCGACAAACGTCACCTCTTGCTTACCTACAGTGTCAGCAAGATGGAGGAACAGCTCGCGATCGTCGGCGCGGCATGGAATACAGGTACGCATACGGGCAACTTCGCGACGGACGGACATACGAGCGTTCGCTACATCGTGACGTGCTCCGACGCGGTTGGTGACGGTGGAGTTGCCGGCAAACTGATGGTCGTGACCGTCACGACCTACGCAGACGACAACGGCAACGGCGCGATGGATTCAAGCGAGGCTCGCACGACAATGGCAACGAAAGTGGCCAGGCTGGTGAGTTATGCGACGAAGGCAGGCAGCTAAAAAACAAGCACGGGGCTTGTCCTTGCTGGAGATGATGGCGGCAACTGCCATCATGTCTACGGTGACGGCTGCCGTCGTTGTCGTGATGAACACCGGCTTCAGCGTTTGGAAGGCGCAGGAGGCCGACATCGACCTATTGGAGAACGGTTACGGAGTATTGCGGCAGGTTGCCCGGCAGTTGCGGCAGTCGACGAACATCACGGCAATAACCGCGGCGGGCGATTCGACAGGCAGTCTGTCGTTCACGATGGCCAGCGGCGCAACCTGTACGATCACCCGTAATGCCTCGTCAGACGTTTACTACAACAACGGAATCAACAACCAGCTGCTGGCGAAGGGAATTAACTCGATGACTTTTACCGGCTACGAAGCCGACGGAGTTACCGTCACGACGACGGTCGCCGACATCCAGATCGTGCAATGCCAGGTGCAGATCACGCTGCCGCGTGGCGCGGGCATAACGCGACTGTTAACCACGCGCGCATGGCTTCGATCCTGGTAGCCCCATGCAGACTCAAAGGCAAAATACGAATCGAGCAACGTGGCGCTGGCGCTCGAAACGCCGAGAGCGGAGCGGTATTGCGCTCTTGATTTGCCTATTCGTGCTTTCGCTCGTGACGATTTGGACCGTCGACATGTTGGAATCGGCGTCGATTTATCAATCGGCGCTGCGAAACTCCATGGAGTACGAACAAGCGCTGTACCAGGCGAACGCCGGCGTGCAGCATGTGTTGTCACAGCTGGAGGCAGATGCCGCCTGGCGAGGAACGGCCTCGGCCGGCGGTTACCCGGCGAGTGGGTCGTACTCGGCCGCGGCGGTCAACGGCGCCGCGGCAGGCACGGTCGATGTGACGTCTACGGGAGTCGCCGGGGCAACCACCCGTCGCGTACAAGCAACCATTTTGGTGAATTAAGGAATGTGTCTATGACTAACCAGCCCACATCGGACCGGCGAATGACCAACGAGCGCCGCGGCGTTGGCGAACGCCGCAAGCAGGGCGAGGGGCGTTGCGTCATCATCGAGGTGTGTCGCTCGATGTTGCACCTCGCGATCGTCGCGCGGAATCAAAGCGGCGAGTCGGCGGGGGATCGTGTCGTGACCCGATCGATCCGTTGGCGCAAGGATTCTGCTTCGCTTCTCACCGAGCAGGGCATCGCCGAGCTTACCGAAGGCCTCCGTACGCTCGTGACGGAAGAGCGCCTGGCTGGTGCAAAGGTCCGAATCGCACTGAGCGGCGAATACTGCGTAACTCGGGTGATCACGGGGCACACCGACGACGTTCGCCGCGAGTTCGCCGAACTAGAAGAACGGAGCCTTCGTTATCTCACGCTCGGTCCTGGCCCCAAGGCGCTAGCCGGTAACACCCAGCAGTTGGATGCCCGGCATCAGCACGCACTGTTGGCCGTGGCCAATCAGCGCACACTCGACCATCTGATGCAAGCCGTGAACTCGCTCGGGTTGCAGATCGAGTCGATCGAGCCTTCGCTGATCGCGCTCTGCCGCGCACAGGCACACCTCAAAGCGGCCTGCGACGACGCTTGCCTC
>CAZGMU010000644.1:0-2289 GCA_964526975.1 uncultured Planctomycetaceae bacterium | reverse complement strand
GTTATTATTCGTGATAGGCGTATGGTGGGGATTGATCGTGGCAGCAACGTCGGTTTCAAATGCGTCGCGTCCTTCCGCCGCTTGTGCCGCTTCCGAATTGGCGTAGATATCGTATTTGAAGCGGACTTGGTTGTCCCGGCGGCCATTCACCCAGGCCTCGACATCATAACTGTAATTGAAGCTGGTGATTGCCTCGCCCGTGTTGTTGGTGAAGGTGAACAGCAGGCGGGCGTCGCTGAGCTCGGCACTTCCTGTGCTCTCGCGCCAGGCAATGGAATAGTCGAGCCCGTCGGTAGTCGTCGCCATGATGCCGGTGAACGCCGATGCGCTACCGGTGGTCGAATCGAACACGCCGCGGAAGATATCGGTTCCCGCGTCGGCTGTCATCGAAAAATAAGAAGGCAGCGTCTGCTCCGAGCCGCGGAACGAGTCGAAATTCTGCGTATAGGTTTGGCCGATGGAATTGAACGAGAAGGAGGTCAACCAGTTTTTCCGCCACAGCACGTAATCGGCCGCGTCGACGGCGCCATTGCCATTGCCATCGGCCCCTGCGCCGGCTTGCACAAGGTTTCCGTAGCTCGCCCGCCATACGCTGTAGTCGTTCTGATCCACCATGCCGCTGCGGTCATAATCGCCCGGCAATACGACGGTGAACGTCGCTTCGATCAGCCCAGACCATTGTCCGCCAGTCGTCCGCAAGCGAGCCTTCACTGTCGTCGTGTCCAAAATGCTCACCGCTCCGGTGTAGGGCTGCACCGCGGAAGAGGGATTCACGCTGCCGCCAATCGCGCGAGGATCGGTCACCCCGTCGGTCGTGTAGTAAATCGTGCCTCCCGTTCCTGCCATGGTCAGCAGGAAATTGTCTGGCACTTCGCCGCCATACTGGTTAAACGTTGGCGCGGCAAACGTGGTGTACAGCCCATCGTTACGCAATTGGTTGAGCACCAGGTTGCCTCGCGAGGGAAAATACGTATTAACGAGCCAATTGATCTCGGTCTGCCAGGTGCTTTTGTTACGGGGCACCGTTACTTTGGCATCGCCCCACCGAGCCGCCTCGGCAATCACCGCCGGCTCCACCTCCGCCACGCGCTTCATCAGCCGCTCGATATTCGCTGCCGGCATCAACAATCCACCATTGAAAAAGAGTTTTTGCACGTGGTCAATAAAGCGCTGCTTGTACTCGGGGTGGACCAGCAGTTGTTGATGTAAGAATTGCGGATTGGACTGCTCATAATTGTTCTGGGCCGTCAAGAAAGGACCCGTGCGATCGACGTTTTGCGAACCATGCACCGTCGGGTTTTCTGCACCCATCGAGTGCTCGTTGTCGTGCATAAAGAACTGAAATCCCTGGTCGGCCGTCGCCCGGTTGTAGATGCCAAACCAGTTGTTCGCGACTAGATTGTTGAGAGGTCTCGAGAGCGGCGCATCGAAGCCGCCCGTGTAAAACACGATCAGCATATAGTCGATCAGGTTGTCCACATCCAGCAATACGGGCAGTGACTCGTTCCGCGTGCCATCCGAATTCAAACCTTGCATCGTCCAATACAAATTGGCGTTGGTCGTAGGGTTGGAATACAAGGCCACGCCGTAATCGAACAGTTGCCGCCAGGCCACGTCGTTTCCCTCGGAAACCTCGAGCACGCGATCGTCGCTCCCGCCGGCCTTGATGACGTCGTAATCTGATTCGTCTCCACCGAAATACGATACTGCAAAGTTTTCATCCACGCGCTCCTGCGTCATGAATATGCCCCAGTACACGCCGTTAATGTACAGGTGATGGTAGCGGCTGCGGGTGTACTCGCTGCCCATGTCGCCTTGCGTGTCGCGGGCGAACACCTCGCGCACAAACGAGTTCTGCACATTTCCTTCCGACGACCACGAGTAGTTCTGCTCCGCCCGCAAATCCATCCTGTCGAATTCGCTGACCCCTTCGTCGCCGAAGAGCGGATAGACCAGCTTTGCGTCTCCATACTCGGAACGGAAATACAACCGAAACGCATGCTTCGGATTGAAGTCGAGCCGGCTATACCCACCTCGAATTCTCAAGCCCGCGTTCACCTCGAATCCCACGCTGCCGTCCGGCTGAATCAATTCCACCGTCGCCGGACGCTCCCACGAATCACCACGGTTCATGGCATTCACATAAATGCCGGTCGTCGGATCGAACAAGTTCGCCAGATCGGTCGTGATGGAAAACGTGGAAAGCGATAGCAGCGAATCCTTCACCGCCTGTGCGCCGTACAAATTGATGATGTCTGGATCGATGCCATAATCCATCACCTGGCCGTT
>CAZGMU010000643.1:1917-2294 GCA_964526975.1 uncultured Planctomycetaceae bacterium | reverse complement strand
AGCGGCGAACCACATCTTGCCGCATCCGTTTCTTGGCACTGCTTGTATTGGGCATTTCTCTTTGTCCGTTGTCAGTTGTTCGTTGTCAGTTGCTTGGACCCAAGTTTCCGCTGCCACGGACTATGGACCACTGACAACGAACCAATATACGAATCACACACTATCGCGTAGCGCGGCCAGTTTGTCTAGCCGTTCAGCCACGTCGCGGTAGCCAAAATCGATGGCCGCAAGCTGAGTCAGGTACTTTTCGGCCTTTTCCCGGTCGCTTAGCTCCAGGGCCAAGACGCCAGCCCGATAAAGAGCCAGCTTTTTCGTGTCCATTTGCGATGTATCCGCTGCTTGCACGGCCGCCTCGTAGCTCGCCATCGAGTGCCCGG
>CAZGMU010000643.1:0-1907 GCA_964526975.1 uncultured Planctomycetaceae bacterium | reverse complement strand
GCTCGCCAGGGCGAGCTTAAACTGCTTGATGTACTGGAATGACTCGCCCAAATGAAGCTGCACCTGGGCCTTGTTCCGCGACTCGTCGCGGGCCGCCTGAAATGCCTGGATGGCCTCCTTGAATTTACCGGCCCGCTTGCAACGCAGCCCGAGTTCATACTGCAATAGCGCATTCCCGGGGTTCCGAGCAGCGCGCGCCGCGAAGACCTCCAGTTCTGCCTGGTTAGCCTGCGTCGCCATCCGTCGCGCCAGGTCGACCGCCTCCTCCGTTTTATCCTGCTCTGCTCGTCGCTGAGCCACGGAAACCTGATGCTGCGCTCGCCGCAGGCTGGCATCTTCCAGCCGTTCGCGAACTCTCAAATCGCCTCCGCCCGAGGCAGCCAGCGCTCGGCCCAAAATATCAACCGCCTCGCGCAGCCTGTTCTGCGAGCTGAATACTTCCGCCAGTTCGAGGTACTTCTCGACATCCGCTGGATTCGCCGCAATCGCGGCCAGCAGATCTTTCTCTTGCGCGCTTTCGGCTTTGGGCTTGTTCGCCGCGGCTGCTTCGGGGCGGCTTTGAGCGACTCGCTGTTCCAACCCGGTCGAATCGGTTGATCCCTTTAGCAGTTCCTCGTTGTAACCCCCTTTTTGAATCGTCCGCTCGACGCTCAGTTTGGAAACCGCCTTGGCAGCCTCTTCATCACCCGGCTTGGCCTGCTCGACACGTCGCCAGCAGCTAATCGCTTGGTCGAATTGCCCTAGTCGCGTCAACGCCTCGGCCGCCTTCCGATTGACGGTAATGTCTTTCGGCGCCGCATCGAGCGCCCATCTCAACACGAATAACTGGCATTCGTCGCTGCTGATTGCCTTGTATGCCTCGGCCACGTCGAGCAGCGTCGAAATCTCCCAGGGGTTCAGTTTCAACGCCTCGCAAGCCGCCGTGAATGCTTCCTTCCACTGGCCTTTGCTGACCGCCTTGTTGAGCGTGATCCGCGACCCCTTCGACATCAGCGCCGAAAAACGCCCCCCCTTCTTGCTATTGCCATACTTCTGGGCCAAGTTGCCGAGAAAGTGTTGCAGATAAATCAGGTTGCTCGGATCTTCCACCAGGCACTGCGAGAATAGATCGTGGGCATAGTCATAGTCGGCCTTCTCGCCAGATTTCTTCGCATGTTCGAACACCGCCTGCAGCCGTTGGCGCACCGCCGCAGTGATAGGGGGCAAAAACGCGCGACCCGTCCGATTTGGTTGCTGCGAAGACATAGAAAGTGGCCCTGAACGGCGGCATGCCATCTGCCGCCTCTATCTATTCGCTCCCAGGGAGCAAGATACTTTCATTCTACCAAGCGACTTACATCGCACAATCTTATCTATTACCGTAAGTTATGGAGAGCAAAATAGTTCGGGCGATATAACATGTCTAATCCACACGGCCGAGTTTATCTCGTCGGCGCCGGCCCCGGCGATCCCGGCCTGTTGACGCTTCGTGGCGCCGAATGCCTCCGCTCGGCCGATGTCGTCCTCTACGACTATCTCGCCAGTCCCGAGTTGCTCTCGCATTGTCGCGCGGATGCCGAGCGCATCTGCCTCGGCCGCCACGGCCACGGTCGGTTAATATCCCAGACCGAAATCAACGAAACCATGGTACGCCACGCGCGAGCCGGCCGCACGGTCGTTCGGCTCAAGGGTGGCGACCCGGCAATCTTCGCCCGCCTAGCCGAGGAGCTCACCGCACTCAACGCTGCGGGAGTGCCGTACGAAATCGTTCCCGGTGTCACGGCCGCCCAGGCCGCCAGCAGCCATGCCAGTCTGCCGCTCACCGATCGCGAGGAAGCCTCTTGCGTGGCCTTTGTCACGGGCCAGGAGAAGCACGATCGATCCGCAGACCGGCTCGATTATGCGTCTCTCGCCAAGTTTCCCGGTAC
>CAZGMU010000642.1:0-2305 GCA_964526975.1 uncultured Planctomycetaceae bacterium | reverse complement strand
GAAAAATCGCGCCGATGCCCGCGCCCATCCCCACAGCTAACAGAATGCGCCGATCGCGGGCTGGCAGCTTGAAGACCGTTCCCAAGAATGAGCCAAACCCGGCCCCAATTTGCGCGATAGGACCTTCGCGGCCGCCCGATCCACCACTGCCGATCGTGAGTGCCGATGCGATCAGCTTGATAACCGGAACGATTGGACGAACGAAGCCGCGCTTATGATGAAACGCGGCGATGGCGGCGTCGGTGCCGTGCCCCTCGGCCTCGGGCGCGAAGCGAATCACAAGAAAGCCCGACAGCGCTCCGCCAACGGAGATCACGGCGATCAACGCCCACGGCGAAAAAACCGCGTCGCTCGGCGAGGTAAAGACTCGATTTTCTCCGGCAGTTTCCGCGGGCACATAGCCGGCAATTCTCTCGAGTGCCAAATGCCGCACGCCTTGGCTGGCAACATCGAACACGATCGCGCCACAGCCAGCGACCGCGCCGACAATCACCGACAGCACAAGCCACTTGCCCATCGAATGAAGCGGGGCGAGGTATTTCAACAGCAGCACATTCCACGAGAGCTGCTGTACAGATCGAATCGCGCTAAGCGGGGCCGAGCGCGTTGCTGGAGAGGAGATCACCCCACGGCGAGGAACTGGCAACGAGTTGTTCGATTCCGGCACCACCACTAAACAAAGTTAGCAGAGTCGGCAAAGGGTGACTACGTACGCCAACAACGACGCCGTTATTCATTCTTGGCGACCCCGCCACGAAGAAGCCTTTGAGTGCCATGGCCGACGAACCTATCTCACCTTGTCGTGATGGTCGTGAAGAGGAAAGCCAGCAAGAACTTCCGGCAGTACTTTTGACAAAATCGTCACGACCAGTCGCCTGGAAATCGGGTAGCTGCGCGAGCAACAGCCGCCTGGATTTGGAAGGTCGCCCGAGTACGGGATCCTGGGCTGGTGGCCGCCGGTCAACCGCCGCCGTTTATTGACACTCGCTTTTTCGGTCGTTAGTCTAAGTATTATCTAGAGTTAGGTCTTTTCTGAGGGGCAATTCTCGCCGGGGGGCGCGGGCGAGGAGGCTCCGAAATTTCGGTCCGTGGCATGGAGAGACACGGATAAGCTGCCGGCTCGGCTCGCCGGGGCTACCAATATGGAACATACTGGCGGGCAAATTGCGAACAGAATATCGGCACAGATTTTCAACCGAGCATTTCATCGATGGCTGATTTAGGCAAATTTCTGGTAGGACGCGGGATCATCGGCCCCGAGCAGTTGGCCGAGGCTGCGGCCATTGCAAAAAAGAATGGCGGCAAGGTTCACGAAGTCCTGGTGAAGCAGGGCTACGCGTCGAGCGAGCAAGTCATGCAGGCGATGGCCGACATGCATGGCTACGAGTTTTTCGATCTGCGCGATGTGCCGATCCCGCCGGCGGTCGTGGAGCTCGTGCCGGAATCGGTCGCCCGCGAAAACGCGGTGATTCCGCTCGCCGAAGAAGACGGCGCTCTCAAGGTGCTAGTGAGCGATCCGTTCGATTACGAAACCTTCGAGAAATTGCAGTTCATTCTAAACCGCAAGGTGAATATCGCGTTGGCCACGAAGGAAAGCATCCTCGAAGCGATCAACCGCAACTACGGCCAAATGGGCGACGAGTCGGCCGACTCGATGTTGCAAGAATTCACCGATACGGCGATCGACTTCACCGAAACCGAGGAAGGGGGAGACGAATCCAGCGACGACGTCGACGAAACGAGTGCCCCGATCGTGCGGCTTGTGCAACTCATGATCGGCGAGGCGGTGCAGCTCCGGGCTTCGGATATTCACGTGGAACCGTTCGAGGATCGGGTGCGGATTCGATATCGGATCGACGGCGTATTGGTCGAGCGCGACAGCCCGCCGCGGCGTTTGTTGGGGGCGCTGCTCTCCCGTATCAAGATTCTGGCCAAGATGGACATTGCCGAGCGGCGGCGGTGCCAAGACGGGCGGATCAAAATCACGGCTGGCGGCAAGGAGCTCGACCTCCGGGTGAGCATGATGCCGACCAACCACGGCCAGACCTGCGTCATGCGGCTTTTGGACAAGGAGAACATCAAGGTCGGCGTGCGGCAGCTTGGCCTGTCAGAAGCAAATTTCAAGAAATTCAAAAATTTGATCCGCCGACCCAACGGGATCGTGCTCGTGACGGGGCCGACGGGGTCAGGAAAGACGACCACGCTCTACGCTGCCCTAAACGACCTAAATCGTCCAGACCGCAAAATCATTACGGCTGAGGACCCGGTCGAGTACTACCTGCCGGGTATCAATCAGGTGGAGGTG
>CAZGMU010000641.1:944-2310 GCA_964526975.1 uncultured Planctomycetaceae bacterium | reverse complement strand
GACGAACCCGTAGGCAATGAAGAAGATCAGAAGCGCAAGATAGCCGATGGGATGCCGCGTCAGGTCGATGGGCGAGGCGGTTTCTTCGGCGTGAACCGGGATGACGAGCAGGGGGAGCAAGACGAAGGCGACCAGGAGCCGCAGCCGGCCGTCAATGCGCTTCATCCCCCCTCCTTAACAATGTGACGAAAGTCGAATGCGATCATCGACGCGGGAGCGGACGATGTAAAGATACCGCCCGAGTTCAGGACGTATAAGACGGCTTTGGTTCGCCGATTCGGAGATTGTTGACCTACCGAGCCGGTGTAAGTCTTGCAAGGACTCCATGGAGTCCGTGGTAGTTATAGAGGTGCTGGAAGCTGTCGAGGATGGGATTGATGGCCTCGACTTTGGTCGGCAGGACGTAAACGTCAGGCGGGACGCCGCTGCGACGCTTCTGATAACACGACCGGGCACGCCGAATACCTGCTGAGGTTCTCCTTGATTCTCGAGTTTTAGCAACCCGAGCTTCGAAGAACCCCCCCAATCATTCAACCCGTCTCACATGTTTGAGCTCGGTCATGAACGAACAGGCGATGACCGAAGACGAGCGCCGCTCGCACGGCAAGCTACTCTGCGCGCCAAAGACTTTCGAAGGCGTGAAGTTTCTTCCAATGGGCAAGCGCCTTATCGTCGTTGCATCCGGCGTCGAGGCCGTCACGGTAGCTCTTGAATTCGTCGTCAACGATCATGCCAAGCCAGAAACATGCCGTACGTTTTTCCCCCCGTTGCTCGCTTTCTATATCTACCTCTAGGCGAAGCACTATTTGTTCAAGTTGACGATCACCCCATGAACCGGTCCCGTAGTCGAGAACATCTGTCATCAGATCCTTCGTGCGCCAGAGTTCGTCTTCGAGCTTTGAATTCCACGCCATGAACTGCGGGAATATCATCGCGGCTTGAGCGACGAAACGGTCAACGAGTTCGTTCTTGGCCGTGTCTTTGTGGGAAAGCACGATTCTTTCAAAACCTTCCGTGAGCCGTGATTGCAGCGCTCGCACCATCGCGCCATTCTTCTCCTGAAGCGATTTTTCCTTCTGCACCGCGTCCGCCTTTCGGCGCCTTTCCTGTTCCTCCAAAACCTTCTTCTGCTCCTCGGCTGCAAGCCGCTTGGCATCGATCTCAGCCTGTCTCTGCGAATCCTCCTGCAGCCTATGCTCCCTTACTTCGGCCAACGCTGCCGCTTCGATCCAGATGGGAGAGAACTCAAAGGTTCTGCCATCCCTCTCCAACGCGGCGGAAATCAGTTTGAGATCGGCACCAGAGGCATATATGCCTGAACAATCCCGCCGCTGTGTGGCGCGATATGCGCCTTCGGCATCAAAGA
>CAZGMU010000641.1:249-901 GCA_964526975.1 uncultured Planctomycetaceae bacterium | reverse complement strand
CTCCCTCAATAAAGGTCCTCGAATCGACAATCGATGGATCGTGTTCGTGGGCAGCTTCCGGAACCACAGCGCACAGAAGTGGACCGCCATCGCCGATGGTCACAGCGCCGTAGCCGTTGCGAGTTCCGGCCTCGACGTCCGCGCGACTGCTCTACGCGCTTCCGCCTCGGCGTCCTGTCGCTTTTTCAGAGCTGCGTGCGACAATGCAGAGAACTCGCGGAGATCACGCGATTCCAGCAGATTCAGAACACGCAGAGCGAAGACTGTTTCAGACTTCAGGAAGTCCCGTCTCGTTAGAAGCATGACGTCATAGTTCAGCAGTCTGTCTGCAGAACACGGGGAGCGGGAGATGTCTACCCTCTCGGCATCCAGATTCGCCAGTTCCTGTCTTATCGCACGGGCCAGACTTGGGTCCTGATCGGCGGGAACCAAGCACACCTTGGCCGTTTCCTTCTCAAACGCGAAATCCCCGACAAGATTGCGAATGATTGATGGCGCCGAAGACAACGCATTATACAATGCGATGCGTTCGTCTCCGTTCCCGTTCAGCAAGAATGCGTTGAGCGGCGTCTGGGCGATGGTGTATTCAGGCGTTTCCCTCACTGCGGAGGCCGAACCGCCCGACGCCACGAGCTTGTCTATGTCTGGCTTC
>CAZGMU010000641.1:0-239 GCA_964526975.1 uncultured Planctomycetaceae bacterium | reverse complement strand
GTCAACAGATCGGCGAGAGATTTGGCGCTCTTGTCCAGCGTCTCCAGATCCCCGCTGTCGATGGCCTTGCCGACGATGGCCATCTCGTCAGCGAGATCGGCGGTAGCCTGATGCATGAGATTCTGCGCCATCCATAGTCTGATGGCGATTCGTTGTTGCTCAAGTTGTTCTCTTAGCCTTGAAATCTCGTTGCGGCGCTTGGCAAGGCCTTCGTAGAGGCGGGCGTTCTCGACCGCGAT
>CAZGMU010000640.1:0-2312 GCA_964526975.1 uncultured Planctomycetaceae bacterium | reverse complement strand
TGGACACCTGACCTCCGACACCTGACACCTAAATACGCGGGATTGCGGGCAGGACTCCGACGAGTGGGTAACGCTGAAATCGTTGAAAGCTTGCTCCGCATTATCACTATCGGGCGTAGCAAATATGCCGGCTTAGCCGCAGGTGGCGATTTTTCTGCCGATGCCGTTCGCGTATGGGCCAGGAGGCCTCGGACCTGTTAAACTCACTGTTTGGAGCAGCTAGCGGGCCGGTTCGCTAGCAAACGGTTGCCAGGCGCGTGGGGCGCCGCGCGCCCGCAAAGTTTACGCGTTTCGCCAGGAGAACTGCGCATGTCCGATCCCATTGCTCTTTATGACCAGGCCGACAAGCTCAAAGACGAGGGCAAGCTCGAAGAGGCCGTGGCGAAGTACGAGGAGGCCCTTGCTGCCGACCCAGGATACTCGCTGGCCCACTCGGCCCTGGCGATTATCTGCCAGAAGCTCGGGCGACACGAGGAAGCCATTAACCACGCCCGGCGCGTGTGCGAACTAGAGCCGCACGACCCGTTCAGCTTTACGGCGCTGAGCGTGACGTACCAACGCGCATTTGCGGGAACGCAAAACATGCAGTACATCCGCATGGCCGAGGATGCGATGGAGCAGAGCCGGATTTTGCAGAGTCGACATTGATCGTGCGACGGTCGATTTCGGAAGGGCAGGATAACAGGATCGGCGGGATTAAAAGGATGCTGTTTTAGTAGTCATCTGATCTGGGTGGCACGCCCTGACGCTTTGAGGATTATGCAAGTGCTAGCAGAATCAAAAGCGTGCTGTTTTAGCCCAGAGGGGCGGTTACATTCCTGGGCCGCTTCGCGGCCGATAGCACTTGCGTCATCGTGCTTTGGGAAGGGCGTGGTTCGCCGAATGGTATGCTCCACGCCCTTCGAAGACTCAGGGCGTGCCACACACAAGCTCGAATTCTCGGATACCCTCAGTTATCTGCCTTCGATCTCGTTAATCCCGCCAATCCTGTTATCCTGTCTAGAGCAAATTACTTTTATTCGTTCTTGCAGGGGACCGTGTTGGTGGAAGATTCGGCCTGGCGGCCGACGCTAAACGGCGTTTGTTCTTTGGTCCACTGCGGAACGCAATTTGGTAAGTTGCTCTAATCTCAGCCGCATTGCAAGTCGGTCAATATTCTGGGCGCTGTCATGCATCGAAACTCAATCATTGCGGGGATGATGTTATTGGTCGTCGCGCCGTTGGCCGTAGGTGCTGACTTCAACAAGATCGACAGGCTGGTCGAGCCGCTCATCGAAGCAGACGCAATGGTCGGCTGTGTCGTTGGAATCGTCGATGGCGATCAGCAAGAGGTGCGCGGCTACGGTAGCATTCATCATGGAAGGAGCGACAAGCCGGATGGCAACACGATCTACGAAATCGGCTCTGTTACAAAGGCGTTCACCGGCACGATCCTCGCCGAGATGGCCAACCGCGGGGAAGTGAAGCTCGACGCACCGTTGCAAGATTTTCTCCCAGGGGACGTGAAGCTTCGGTTATTTCAAGACAAGCCAATTCGCCTGGTGGATGTTGCCTCGCAAACGTCGGGATTGCCGCGAATGCCGGACAACTTCGCGCCGAAAGACCCGGCTAATCCGTATGCCGATTACACGGCCGAGCGGATGTTCGAGTTTCTTGGCCGCCATAAGCTGCGCCGAGCGCCGGGCGAATACGAATACTCCAATCTCGGCATGGGACTGCTGGGTTACGTGCTCGCGACCAAAGTCGGTAAATCGTACGAAGAGTTGATGATCGATCGCATTGCCGGTCCGCTAAAAATGGCCGATACGCGGATCACGCTTTCGGACGAACAGCGACAGCGCTTGGCGCCTGGTTACAATGGCGCGCTGGAGCCGGTGAAGAACTGGGACATCAGCGCATTGGCAGGAGCCGGCGGTATTCGGTCGACCGCCAACGATTTGTTGAAATTTGTAAAGGCCGCGCTTGCCGACGATAAAACGCCGGTGGCCGAGGCGATTGAAGAAGCGTGGAAGCCCCGTTACGGCAAGAAGGGGGAGATCGGCGTGGGGTTGGGCTGGCACATCGCCCGCGACGGAGTTACCCGCTTCCACAATGGTCAGACCGGCGGCTACACGGCGGCGGTGTTCATCTTCAAGCCCAAGAAGATGGGAGTCGTAGTCGTGTGTAATACTGCCACGGATAAGACCGATATGCTTGCCGAGCGAATCATCCAGACGATGTTCGGCATGTCGCCACCGCCGATCGCCGTGCGCAAAGTCGCGAAAGTTGCTCCGGAGGTTCTCAAACAGTACGCGGGCACCTACGCGCTCTCG
>CAZGMU010000639.1:0-2320 GCA_964526975.1 uncultured Planctomycetaceae bacterium | reverse complement strand
CGCTTCGCCCCGCTCTTTGGAAATGAACCTTTCGAAGAGGACATCTGTTTTGTCTGGGTCAACCGGCGTAACGCCAAGCACATAGCACACTGCTGAATTAGCAGCGGAACCACGGCCCTGGCAAAGAATGTCTTGTGAGCGAGCAAAACGCACCAGATCCCAGACGGTCAAGAAATATGCTTCAAAGCCCAGATCTTTGATCAGTTGCAGTTCGTGTTTGAGAAGTGCTCGAACTTTATGGGGAACACCCGCTGAATAGCTGCGTTCTGCTCCTTCCCAAACAAGACGGGTGAGATATTCGAAAGGGGTTTCGCCTACGGGCGCCAACTCTTCTGGATATTCATAACGCAATTCGTTGAGTGAAAACGTGCAGCGATCGGCCACTTCGACAGTGCGGCGCAGCATGGCCTTCGGAAATAACTGAGCCAGCTCTACCGCTGTTTTCAAATGTCGCTCGGCATTGGTGAGAAGCAGTTCGCCACAATCGGCGACAGGCCGGCCAGCACGAATCGCCGTGAGCACATCGGCAAGTGGCCGACGTTCTGGCATATGAAAGCGAACTCCACCTGCCGCGACGGCTGGGACACCCGCACGCCTGGCTAAATCAAGCGATGCATTCAAAATAGGCTCATCATCGAGATGATGAAGTTCTACCAGCAGATAGCAACGATCTGCGAATACTTCGCGAAAACGCATTACATCCCGGAAAAAGTCCTTGTCGTGTTCTTGGTCGCAATAAGGACAGACCAATAACCCATCGCTAAACTCGGCAATGTCGTCGAACGTGATTCGGCATTCTCCTTTCGGAGCGTTCCGGCGACCGCGAGTAATGAGCCGCGTAAGCCGTCCGTAGGCCTGGCGATCTGTAGCGAGCAGTATCACCGGCGCGGCATCAACCGACACAATTTCGGCGCCGATCAGCAATTTGACATTGCTTTGGACCGCAGCTGTGTGCGCCCGCACGACGCCTGCCAGGCTATTCCGATCCGTGATCGCCAAGGCGCGATATCCCAATTCACTCGCCCGTGAGACCAGTTCATCGGGGTGTGATGCGCCTTCTAAAAACGAGAAGTTTGTCAGGCAATGTAATTCGGCATAATCCACCTTGCGCGGGGCCGGTGTTGCGATGTCGAAGGCACGTTTCTGTTCTGGAAGTTCGGGCACTAGAAAACTCCGTGCAGAAACCAACGATTCCGCGCCCGAAATAACCAGTAGCACCCGTCTGTTGTTTCTACTCGGTAATAGTCGCGGCGAATGTAGCCGCCCCGCCACCAACCTGTTTGAATACGTTCGGGTCCCCAGGAATAAGTCGTGCGATAAGTCTTTCCTCGCAAGGTAAACTGTTGTGGCGCGCCGCTTCCGGAAATTGCAGCTACAGGAAGTGGTTTCGGCTCGACAAGAATCGGGCGTCGCAGCTGCGATAACTTAGCTGCTGGCCGCTGGCGGCTTGTCATGGGCTCATAACGAAAGGCATGTTCCGGCTCTGCGTCTGCCACTAACACCGCCCGCAATGCCGGACTACGAGAACGAATTCGATCAACAAACAAGCCGAACTGCCGATCGCGCTCGTGACCATCATCGAATAGCCCGCGCTGCCGAGCCTGGAGTGGGCAGGCGATAAGCACGGCCAGGCCAAGTTTGGTAACTGCTTCCGTAAGTTGCACACGTTCTAACTGCATCTCCACCAGTTCTTGCAGATAGCGTGGCGAATCGCTCGGTCGAAAAATCCCAATTACAAACCGCATGCGGTTAAGCGTAAGCTCCAATCGTGCCGCACCTTGTTGGCGCAACGATAAATCGCGGGCAACCTCCTTAGTCATTTCATTGCAGAGGGCTGCAATCATCTCGCGACTCTCCTGTGGATATTCCAGGATCCGCTCGACAGCGATTTCAGGTGGCTGGCGGTAGGGAACAATTGGCTCCACGACGTCGCCCGTTAACTGATCGAGGCGCTTCACCACGTAACCGAATCGTGCAGCCAGCTGATCACGCGGCAAGGATTGAAGCTCGGACACATAATGAATTCCTAGTGCCACCAATTTTTCCAGCGTGTTTTTCTCGAGTCGCAGCGCGGATACGGGAAGTGGCTCCTCATAGTGGGTCAATGCCCACGCCATTCCAACCGTTTCCGCAACGGCCACTCGCGCATCAAATCCATGTTGTCGAATCGCCTTCGTGACTTGCCCCCCATCGAAAGGCACCCCTGTAACCTCTAGCAGTAAGCACTCACCCTCGATACCAACGATGGGGCTGAACTGGTCGCACCAACGGGCGAGCGATTCGAGCAGGTTGCGATCCGCCTGGGCATCGTAGTCTTCCA
>CAZGMU010000638.1:302-2323 GCA_964526975.1 uncultured Planctomycetaceae bacterium | reverse complement strand
CGGTCTATCCCGACCAGATATTGGCCGACGCGTCGGGCGATTTGCACATTATTTGGGAATGGGCCGCTGGCGGCGCGCAACCCGGTCGACACTACGGCTCCTACGCCCGCTTCGATCCAGATACGAACACCTATTACCGCGCCAATGGCACTGCCTATCCGACGGGTCCGATCAACGTCGAAGTGGCCGATAAATACCAAGGCTTGGAAGGATCAGAGACTTTCACAGCCAATGTCCATGGCGTGCAATCAGCGAAGCTGGCGCTCGACGAGGAGGGCCGCCCGCTGATTGCATATGGTTATTCAACGACGGGAACTGATTCCGGATATCAGCATCGGTTCGCGCGGTGGACCGGCACGGAATGGACTCGGAGCGTGGTAACCACTGGCCCGTTTGATACGGATAAGCCGTGGATCGCATACTCGTCCGACACGCTTCGCTACTACGGTACAGTGTCGCCGACAGACCCAATGTACACGGGCAGCGACGATATCTTCGTGCGCACTTCGACGGACCTCGGCCAAACATGGTCGGTGCCGCTTGCCTTGACTCACGGGCTTGATGTGCAGCGGCCCGTGGGGTTCGCCGATGGGCAGACCGATTATGTATACTTGCCCGCGATTAGTGGTGGGAGCTTACATGTCGCGCGAATTACTTGGGGCACTTCGCCACTCAGTGTCCATGGAGACTATGACAGCAACGGTACGGTCGACGCTGCCGATTACCTGCTCTGGCGAAAAACACTTGGCAAACATGTAGCCAACTACACTGGTGCAGATGGAGACGGCAACGGCGTAGTCAATAACATTGATTACGAAGTGTGGCGTGCTCATTTCGGACAAACGAGGGAATCGGTCGATCAGTCCTGGGGCAAGTCCATGAAGGTGCCGGAACCCGCCGCTGGGATTTTATTCGCTGCCATTTTCTTGCTTCTTGCATTTCGGCGGTTGCGGTCACTTCGTCCGATGGGCGCATTGATCGAAACCTCCTTTTAGTTCCCCGAGACGACATCACAGTGTCAAAGCTTGCCCTGCCTGAAGCGCCTGCTGATCAAGTGGGGGCAGTAAAAGCCTGGTGCGAAGGCATTGTGATTCCTACCTACCTTCCCCACCCGGCGGAGCGCCACCCGATGTTCCTCGAACGCCGGGTTTACCAGGGTTCCAGCGGCAAGGTCTATCCTCTGCCAGTCATCGATCGAATCGATGAGAAAGCGACGCCGCGCACCTGGCAGGCGCTGCATATCGAAAACGAGTTTGTGCGAGTGATGATCCTGCCGGAACTCGGCGGCAGAATTCATCTGGCTGTGGATAAGACCAATGGCTATGACCTCATCTATCGGCAGGAGGTAATCAAGCCGGCGCTGGTTGGCCTGGCTGGTCCCTGGGTCTCCGGTGGAATCGAGTTCAATTGGCCTCAACACCATCGGCCGGCCACATTCTTGCCGGTTGAATTCACAATCGAAGAACATCGCGATGGCTCAAAAACGATCTGGTGTAGCGACCACGACCCCATGTGTCGAATGAAAGGGATGCACGGCGTCTGCTTGCGCCCACAAGATACCGCGATTGAGCTGAAGGTGCGTGTCTATAATCGAACACCGTGGGTGCAGACTTTTCTATGGTGGGCCAACATCGCGACGCGCGTCCATGAAGGCTATCAAAGTTTTTTTCCGCCTGATGTGCGATTTGTTGCCGATCATGCCCGGCGGGCGTTAAGCCATTACCCGCTCGCAGAAGGAACATATTATGGCGAGCGTGGTCGTCAAGGAGTGCCAGAGAATGAGGTTCCCTCGCACTTCGTTCCACCGCATTGCCAACAGGAACAGCCAACCGTCGACAAACAGATCCCGCACTACGCTGCCAATGACCTGCGATTTTATGCCAACATTCCGACCCCTTGCAGCTACATGTGCCTGGAGAGTCGGCAAGATTTCTTTGGTGGCTATGATTATCTGGCCGACGCCGGCATCGTGCATGTGGCCAATCATCACATTTCCCCGGGCAAGAAGCAGTGGACCTGGG
>CAZGMU010000638.1:0-292 GCA_964526975.1 uncultured Planctomycetaceae bacterium | reverse complement strand
AATCACGACTTTGGCTATTCCTGGGACCGCAACCTCACCGATCCCGACCATGATGGCACGCATGCGCCCTATATCGAAATCATGGCCGGTGTCTACACGGACAACCAACCCGACTTCAGTTTTCTCTATCCGCGAGAAACAAAGACCTGGAGTCAATTTTGGTATCCAATTCAGAAAGTCGGACCGGTGCAAAACGCCAATCGCGAAGCTGCGATTTCCTTGCGACTCGATACTACGCACGGAAAGCCTGTGGTTTTCGTCGGCGCATGTGTGACGCAGAAGATTCTCAACT
>CAZGMU010000637.1:0-2332 GCA_964526975.1 uncultured Planctomycetaceae bacterium | reverse complement strand
GCGGTCGAGAGTGGCCGAGAGCTGAACGCAACCGACTCACGGAGGGACGGATGACGCTTGAAGAACTAGAACGCCAGACAATCGAAACGCGGCTGGCCGAGGTCGGCAACGTGACCCACGTCGCCCGGTCGCTCGGCATCAGCACCCGCACCCTACAACGCAAGATGCGTTGCTACGGCTGGCCGCGTGGCATCCCCGGCGTCGGACTTCCCGTCAAAGTGACGGATGTTCAGAGTGGAGAAAAGAACACCCCAGCCTTCCCAGAGTGTAAGGGGCTGGTCGAGTTGGGGTGTGAATCGCGACTTTCTGGCGGGGTTGCCGTGCTATTGATGCCGACTCCGCACCCGAAAAAGTTTTACGTCCGCATCAGCGAACTGCGGCCGGATGCACGCTCGTCTAGAGTCGTGCACCGCCACATTCACCGAAAAAGTGTTGACTTGCCGACCGAGAATTCTTAGTCTGGGTGTGTCCGAACAACTCGTGTGCCGCATGGCCCGGTGTAAAAGCCGATCGCTAGCAGTCCTTTAGACGTCTGCTAACGATCGGCTTTTTTCGTTTCATGCCCAACAACAACGTCGCCTACCTACAGCAGCGAATCAAAACTTACGATGCGATCCTCGGTTACTGGCGATGGGCGGCGGCGGAGTCGGAAGAGACGCACGACGAACTAGCACTCGACATCAGCGACCTCGAACGGCACCGCGAGATGGTTCACCAGTGGTGGGTCAGCGAGACCTGCAAAAACAAACGCCGGAGACACCTAGCGAACACGCGCCAGCTCGCCGACTGAACGGCTTGACTTTCCACTTTCCAAGTTTAATTAAACGCGAAAGAGGGGTGATTCCTACCGGTATGAACAACGGCGGGCTGGCGTGTTTTTGAGATAGGGGATAGCGATGCAATGCTTATTGATTTGTTTACTTTTCGCCGTGGGCGATTGTGCAACGTGCCCGACGTGCCCGACACGAGTCGATGCTGCGATGGAGCAGACGCATGACCAGTGCCGAAGCGAGGGACGTTGCGGCGCGCTGCCGAAAGAAAATTCTCGACGGCGAAGTGTCGATAGTGGCGGACAACGATCATCCGATCAGTGTCGATCCGTTCTCCGACGAATTTCCATTCGTCACGAATGCACCGGTCGAGTTCACGATCGGCGGAGAGGTCATCACCGTCGAAGCGGGCTTCAAATTCGACGGAGCCAGCATTCCCGCTGCTGCCTGGATGCTGCTGCTGGTGTTGCAGTTCCTCGGCTGGTTGTTCGGTCTGAGGTGGATTGCCCCACGGAATTGGTGTGCGCCGCTGAACACGTTCCGCAAGATATTGTACGCCGCGCTACTACACGACTGGGCCTGGAGACGCACGCACTACGGCCGGCGGATCGGCAAGCGACTATCGAACGCGGCATTCGAGGCGGTCTTAGTGAGCAGTGGCGTCCACTGGTGCATTGCACGGGTGATGTATGTCGCCGTGTCGTTCGGCGGGAATAGAACCTATCGCCGCTACGCAGACATCAACGAACGACGGTTGCGAGTGTTGGCGATGGCGGCTGAGCAGGAAAGGAACGATCGAGCGTGAGCGCTAGCGGCAAGCCATTTCGATTATGGCCGGTGCTCGGCGTGCTCTTGGCACTGCTGCTGGTGGCGTTGCTGTTGGCGGGGGCTACGACTTGCAATGGCGCGGAAACAAATAGCAACGAAAAGACCCTGCGCTGTCTCGTAAACAGCCAGGGCATTGGCCAGTTCTGTAAAGGAGAACCGACGATGGGATTGTACGAACGACTGCAACTTACGGGTAGTGTTGGCCACAGGTTCGGCAAGTGGACGACGCTAGGGCCATCATTTTATTTGCATATTGCTGGCAACAAGAAGCGACGCTATGTGGTTTGCGAGTGTACGTGTGGTAAAAGCGATTTGCTGCTCGTAGAGAATTTGAATCGCGGAAAGAGCACTGGCTGCTTTCGCTGTAGTCGTGAAGCTCGCAAGACGCACGGTGTATCAAAAACGCGAATCTACCACATCTGGGCCGGCATGATTTCAAGATGCACGAAGGCCGATCACGACAGTTACCAGAATTATGGTGGTCGCGGGATTACCGTGTGCGACAGGTGGCTTTCGTCTGTTGAGTGCTTTCTGGCAGACATGGGACAGCCACCATCGAGCAGCCACCAAATTGACCGGATCGACGGCAGTGGCAACTACGAACCAGGCAATTGCCGCTGGAGCACCCGAAAAGAAAACGCCAGAAACCGGCGAGACAACACGAGGGTTGATTACCTCGGCCGCTCAATGACACTCGTGGAATTTAGTGAAATGGCCGGCGTTCCCTACCACAT
>CAZGMU010000636.1:0-2338 GCA_964526975.1 uncultured Planctomycetaceae bacterium | reverse complement strand
TGGCCCGCCGCATTTGGTTGACGGTTTTTACCGTGTCAACGAACGCGTTATGATCGGCGGCGCGAATGCCGTCGAGGGTCTGGCCGGGAGTGATGTATTGGAGTCCGCCCATCGTTACGCCGGCAGTGCCAGATCATTGAGGTTGGCCCGCTCCCACACCCGCTCGATGTAAGCCGCGGCCGGCGTCGGAACCACCGCCTTGGCGTCGTCATCTTTGACGGGAATATCCAAAGTCCACAACAGGTCCATTCCATCCTTCGCAGGGATGGTAATGTTGTCGCCGACCGGAATGCTGACGCCGTTTTTCACGTAAGCGAAACCGAAGTCGAGGTTCCAAAGCCCCTTGGAGTATTGGCCGTCGACACGTGCCAGCATGATCTCACCGGCCGCATGGCCCAGGAAGGTGCTGTTGTTCACCTTGCCACACAGGTCGCGTACAAGAGCCTGGTAGGTCGGTGTGATCACTGCCGAAACATCCGCGTACGGAATACTGAACACCTCGGCGGGAGGTTGAAGGTCGAAGCCCTCGATGTGCATGTCGGGCGTGTTGAAGTCGACGACGTTGATCGCCCCATTGAAATTAGGAGCGTAATCGAAGGGGAAGATTAAGTCGTTCTCGTAGGCGCCGATGGTTATCAGCGACCGCTTGATGTGGCCGCTGGGAGCCTGGTAGCTGAACTTGTAACTCTTGGTGCCGGCGGGCAGGGTGTCGCCGCCGCTCGATTCACTTTCCCCCCACTCCACAACAACGTCCCACTCGTCGCAGTTTTCGCACTCAGGGTCTTCCTTGCCGTCAACCTTCGTAATGCCGAGGCCGGAAACCGTCGTCGGCACATTCGACGGGTTGCTAACCCATGCGTATGCGGCCGACTCATCTTCCGCGCCTTCGACGCGATAGACGCGCCGGGCCGAAGTGGCGGTGAACTCGCGCTCGCGGATTTCTCGACCAGTGGCGGCCATCTCAGATTACCGGAATGCCGGCCCCCTTGCGTCGCGTGTTGCGCTCGATGCGATCTTGCGTCTTGAGTTGGCGCTGCTGTATGTCGCTCGATGCGCCAAAGGTCTGCTGGGCGAGCCGCGTATCGAATAGCGCCGGCGGTGGGGAGGATGTTCGGCCGTGCTTTGCCAGCGCCGTCGCCACGCCGCCCGCGAATGGGCTCTCTCCGAATAGCGGGTTCGATTCGTTGCCAAGGAACGCTTCCCACGCCGCCAACTCCTCGGCTTCCTGCATGCGCGCTTTAGCCGCCTTGAGGTCGCCGCGGGCCTTGTTGATCTCGGCTGCTGACTGTGCGTTTTGTGTGTCGTTGGCGATCTTTTGGGCGGCCGCGAGGTCGGCCTGGGCCTTGGCTCGCTCGGCCGCAATGCGTCGTTGATCCGCGGACCCTTCGTTCTGAATCTGAGCCAGGGCCTGGTTGTGAACGCGATCTTGCTCGGCTGCAAGCTCTGGATCACTACTACGACTGAGGTAGTGGCCGATCTGCTCGCCAATCGTTTTTGATTCGGTGACCAGGCCCGCCCATTGGTATTTAAGCCAATTAACAAAATCCAGCCAGTAGCGTTGGGCCCCGAAGACAAGGTCGAGTGTCGTGTGCATGAACACGTCTTTGAAGTTGAGCCACGTTTGCCGCAGTCCGTCCGATCCTTGCAGCCAGGCGAGTTTCAGGCCGGCCCAGAGCACGTCGGCCGCTAGCTGGATATCCCCCCCCTTGAGCGCATTGATGATCGCGCTGAACGTCCTCTCTGCGATGGTGGCAAGTGACCCAAACCAGCCGGCGAGTTGGGTGAATGAATTGGCGACGACTGACGGAAGTAGATCGAAATACCAAATCAGTCCGCCGATCGCACCGACGACCAGCGTAATCGGATTAGTAAGCACTCCAATGACACCCGCCAGCACTGAGAATGAAGTCATTAGGCCGGACATTGCAAACGACGTAGCCGCAACAGCCACACTGAGCGTGGCAAAGGCGACCACTGCTCCGCCGACCGTCATGGCAACCGACAGAATCGCACGAAATGCCGTGGCGTTCTGCTCGATGAACGATTGAATCGCGGACATGGCGCCATTCACGGCGCGAAGCACGTTCGTAAACGGCTCCAGCATCGCCTCGCCGATCGGCAGCACGGCCACCTGTAGGCCGGCAAACGCATTCCGCATCTGCCCGACCATGGTGCTCGAAATGGCCTCCAGGAGTCCGTTGAATCGACCAGCGGGGCCGACCGCGCTGCGTAGCGCGTGCTCAACCTCCGCAAAGGAAATCCCGCCCACCTCCATGCGGTCTTTCAACTGGTCCATCGTTTCGCCGGTTCTTTTGGCGATCTCTTCAAACGGATTAAA
>CAZGMU010000635.1:1643-2339 GCA_964526975.1 uncultured Planctomycetaceae bacterium | reverse complement strand
CGCTGATTTCATACCATGGCGAACCGTTCGTCCGCCCAGACTGCACTGGCGCGGGATTTGCGGCCACGCCATTCGTGTTCGGCAGGTATTTCCACGTGTAATCCGCGAAGTCGAACAGCACGGCATCATAATTCTCTGGGGCGTTGTGGCCACCAGTGCCAGCGCAGACATAAGCCCCGCGTGTGCCGAAACCCGGAACGAAGGCGCCGCCGCTCCACGAGGCAAACAGGCTGTACTGCCACTGATCAGCCGAATGGGAGGACGGGCGCACGCTGTTCTCGGAATTCGTGCCGACAAGCTTGACTGTATTTCGATCGACCGCCGCACCGTCAGTCGAGACAATGCACGGATTCTCCGTTTGCCCTCCGCCATCTGACTTCAGCACAGGTGGTGGGCACGGTATGCTCTGCGCAAGAACTGACCGCTGGCGAACCATCAAAGTGGTACCGATGGACACGGCAAGAAAATCACGACGCTTCATAATACTGCGGCCCTACGCTCGATGATCATCTGAATGGATGCACATTCCCAGCGGGCTAAAGATAGCGCTTCTAAACTCTGCCAGGACAACTTTAAGCGTTGCCAAACAGCGACGGACGGAGCACCGCCGTGTGACCGCGATCTCACATCCACAGCCACGCGACCAATACGCGACCGTACTCCGTAGACAGAAACTCGCTGCGTATATCGCCGCAC
>CAZGMU010000635.1:962-1633 GCA_964526975.1 uncultured Planctomycetaceae bacterium | reverse complement strand
AATCACCCGCTGCGATCACATCTTCCTTCCGATCAGCGTCGTACCTGAACTCAACATATGCCCCAGAAAACGAAGCGGCGCGATCGTCAACCCCAAACTCCCGATACGCTGCTTGCGCCGATCCGTCGAGAACTTTGCCCACATCGCGAATCTATCGATCGGCTCCATTTCGAGGCTACGCAGGACCGCTCCCAGAGAGTACGGATCGAACCAGTTCACCGCCGGGTACGTCGCATGATTGACCCACTCTCGATGCGTCGTCATCGCAAGCTTGAGGCAATACCGCTTGAGCCACCCCGGGTACCAACTGTAAAGCGGCAGGGAGAATTCCTGTTGAACCGGACAGAGACGATTGGTCGTCGAAACATACAGCACTCCGCCCGGCTTAAGAATTCGGGCCGCCTCGGTAATGCAGGCTTTCCAGCCGGGAACATGCTCGAGCAATTCCGGCATTGCAACGATATCGAAGCTGGCGTCGGGCCATGGAAGGGACTCCGCGGAGCCGCTATGAAAGGTGATTGGCAGATCTGCAGCCATAGCGCGCGCAACCGCTATGCGAACCAGCGCTTCATTGATATCGATACCCTCGACGACGCAGCCCGCCTTCGCCATAACGGTGCTGAAAGCGCCAGCGCCACAGCCGATATCAGCGACACGCAAGGAGCCGACGA
>CAZGMU010000635.1:0-860 GCA_964526975.1 uncultured Planctomycetaceae bacterium | reverse complement strand
CACCGGTTACCCGTAATGAACGATCTGAGTGTACCGACGACGTCTAAAATATCTTCCGACAACTCATCGTCTCAGGGTCTAGCGGTCGATCGAGTCATGCATGAACTCGATCACCCGTGCAGCGACTGCGGGCCACCCGCCGACGCTTGCATGCAGTTTCGCCGAGATTTCGTGTCGACCCCATTCGCCGCGTGCAAAGCCGTCCGACAGCGCTTGCGTAAGGGCGGCAACATCATCGACAGGAAACAGATAGCCATTGCGGCCGTCAGCCACGAATTCCGCATTGTCTCCAACCGGAGTCGTTATCACCGGAACCCCGACGGCGAGCGCCTCGAGCACAGCATTGCAGCATCCTTCGCGTGCCGTAGCGAGCGCAAACACATCGGCGGCGCGCAGCCAGTTGACGACCTCGGCGGGTGGAACGTTGCCCAAAAATTGCACACTCGCCCCGACACCAAGCGCAGCAACGCGTTCACGCAACCCTCCGGCATAGCCTGCATCCGGCATCGCCGAGCCGATGATGGCTAACCTGGCCAAGGGTAACTTTGCCAAAAGCCGCGAGAAAGCCTCAATCAATACGTGGTGGCGCTTTCGCGGAATGAGGTGACCCACTGATAAAACCAACGGCACATTCAAGGGCAAACCGAGCAGGCGGCGTGCCGACCCACGATCGCCGGCGCTGAAGATCTGTGAATCGATAGCATTGTGTATGACGCGGATCTTCTCCTCCGGAACACCACGCTCAATGGCGAAGCGGCGTAGCGAGTGGCTGACTGCGATGAGGCCGGCCGCTGCATGAAATGCAGCCAACATATCCCGCCCGACGCGCGGTCGATCAATGAACTCCTTTTCGAAGCCTC
>CAZGMU010000634.1:716-2342 GCA_964526975.1 uncultured Planctomycetaceae bacterium | reverse complement strand
CCAGGAAGCAGGTGCAGACCATCGCCCAGGAAAGAAACGGTTCCAAAAACCGCTATAACAACTGGGGCGGCAAATCGCCGAAAGAAATACATAAAAGGCCGCTACTACGCTAAAAAATAAAGCTCATGTAGCGGTCCGACCAGTACGCATTATTCGGCACCGCGGCGCACGTGTCAACGCCCTCGCACCAATTCCCCAGCGAATTTAAGGATTGCGATAAGCGCGACGGCACTACGACGTCGCTTGAACGAGTTCCCGCTTACATCTCGCTATTTCGCAGTAAGCTTCTCAATCAGAAACTTGGTCGGCGAGCCATATTCAGTATCTTCCTTGCCAGGATACGCCAGCACTACCTCGACGCCTTCCGCTTTTAGCTTTTCGGCGAGCCCCACGCCGTACATGGCCGAGTGCGTCGGGTCGGGCTCCTCTTGTCCGGCTTTCGGCAATTGCTTTTGCCTTGGGTAGTCGAGATAGATCGGCGGATCGCTCTTATCGACCAGCTCGATCGGTGAATACTCCTTGATCAGCGGTATCACTTTGTCGCGATTTTCAACCAGCAGCTTGAATTCATCAGGGCGCTGTCGTCCTTTCCCGGCAAAGCCAAATGCATGTCCGCCATACACGGCATTCGGGATCCATTCGCGCACCTGCTTGGGGTCGAGCGATGTTTGTGCGCCGACAACAGCCGCACACTTCAGGCGTGTCGACTCCCGCTCGATTGGGTCCTTGCTATCCGGCTTGGCCAGGTCGTCGTGAAAGGCCAGCCATAGTGAAGTACAAGCACCGGCCGAGCTGCCTGTTGCACCAATTCGGGTGGGATCGATGTTCCATTCCTTCGCTTTCGAGCGAATGGTTTGCAGTGCGCGGGCGTTGTCCATGAGCGGAGCTTTCACGGGCGGATCGACCTTTTGCTCCATCGCTTGGGGGATGAACCGATAGTCGATCGCGGCGACCGAAATGCCAGCATCGAGAAACGGCTTGATCTGAGCGGTGCGATAGCCCGATTTATCGCCGCCCACCCAGCCGCCACCATGGATCAGCAGCACAACGGGTGTGGGCTCGTCGGACTTCGCTTGCCAGAAATCAAGGCGCTGGCGATTCGAGTCCTCCCCATACGCATAGTCGGCCACGGTTGGCTCGAGTCTCGGACCGGCCGGCTTCTTTGCTTTCTTCGCTTTGGCCTGGGCTAGCAGAGTCGAGGGAGTAACAAGCAGGATCACGGCAACGAATATCCAATGGCGCATTAAGTTCCCTTTCGATTCACGGTGAGGAAGCATTCTGGCATTCATCGTCGATAGCAGCACTACCCCCGTCAAGTTGCGCACGCGGTACGGGTTTTCTCACGGAAGCAAAACACCTATAATCCGGCCCCCGTTTTGTAGTTTGTGTTTAGGAACAAGAGCTTTGAATCATTTTGCTGATCGTCTGGCGGCCGCGACCAAGGCCGCAGGAAACCCCGTCTGTGTCGGCCTGGACCCGCGTTGGGAAAATCTGCCAGAGCCTCTTCGCAGCAGTGGTCGCACATCGATCGCGTCGATTGCCGATGCGTTTGTCGAGTTCTGCCATGGAGTGATCGACGTGGTCGCCTCGATGGTTCCCATCGTCAAGGTGCAAACCGCCTTCTTC
>CAZGMU010000634.1:228-706 GCA_964526975.1 uncultured Planctomycetaceae bacterium | reverse complement strand
GCGCAAGCGGCATGGCCGCGATGGCCGACGTCATTTTATACGCCGAGGCCTGCGGCCTGATGGTGATCGTCGACGGCAAGCGGAACGACATCGGCAGCACGGCCGAGGCCTATGCCCGTGGCTACCTTGGACGCGAGGGCAGCGTGTGGCATGCCGACGCCCTGACCGTGAGCCCCTACCTGGGCGACGACAGCCTCACGCCGTTTGTCCAGGTGGCAAACGAACGCGGCGCGGGGATTTTCGTCCTGGTGAAGACCTCGAACGAAGGCGGCAAGTTTTTGCAGGATATCGTCGCCGACGAGCAGACGATCTACCGTCGTGTCGCGGCCCATGTCGAGCAGCTCTCCGCTGCCAATGCCGGCGAGTGCGGCTATGGTGCGGTTGGCGCCGTCGTCGGTGCAACTTATCCGGAGCAACTGCTTGAGCTTCGCCAGGCCATGCCACACACATGGTTCCTCGTTCCCGGCTACGGTAGCCA
>CAZGMU010000634.1:0-218 GCA_964526975.1 uncultured Planctomycetaceae bacterium | reverse complement strand
ATCATCAACAACTCCCGCAACCTGATCTTCGCGCACGAGCGGCCCGAGTACCGTCAGAAGTTTGGCCCGGCCCGCTGGCAGGAAGCCATCGAAGCCGCGACAGGCCGCATGATCGATGAGTTGAACTCCGCGATTCCCGAGTAGTCCGCTAAGAGTAAACACTCGATGTGGTTTCGGGGCCGCAGGCCAACCCAATCAGCCGGTACGCGCTAGCATCC
>CAZGMU010000633.1:0-2344 GCA_964526975.1 uncultured Planctomycetaceae bacterium | reverse complement strand
GAATGCGATAGCGGTAGTGCCGGCCTCCCCCGCCGTCGCGAGGCGTAGCTACGGTCGAAAGTTTTTCCAGCAGCCCGGGCGCTTCGTCGCGAATCGCCGCTTCGAACGGCTCCACCAAGGCCGGATCGTCGATATCGAGCGTCTCCAGACCGCCGCTGACACGCCCGCAGATGATCGCAATGCCCGTCTCGGCGCTGAACATCCTTGGGACCTCGTGCTCGCTGGCGATGCGATCTTGGAGGTGCTTCCACGTCTGGCCGGCGGGCGGCTGCTTGGAGCCATCGCAGGCGATCGGGACGACCGATAGGCCGGCGGTGGCGTAACGCAAAGCGGTCTCAACTGGCGATCCATCGAGCTCGTCGTGCATCATGCTCACGAGACCTTCTCCAAAATGCCCCCGATCGGGATCGTCGTCCGTTGCGATTCTGAATCGCCGCCGTTCGCATCGCACCCGTCGGATTCTTCTTCGCCAGCGCCAGCAAGCAGGAGCCCGGCCAAGGCCTGGAAGAACGCGTCGGGCAGATCGTCGGGATTTCCGACGAGTGCGATCCGATCTACAGCCGATTCAGGCACGAGCGCCCTCCGGCTGGATTCGGTGGCCAGAGACTTCCTGATGCTCCCAATCCGTCCGCCGCGGCGCTCCGGCGGCGATCCAGGCGTGCACTTCATCTCGCCGCCAGCGCTTCGAGCGGCCAAGCGAGATCGGGCGCGGACCAAGAAGTCCGTTCGAGTGGCACGCCCAAACGTGGCGTTCGGAAACGCCCAACAGTTTGGCCACTTCGCCGGCAGTCAGGACGAGACAGTCCAGTTCAGCGGTATGCGGTTCAGTTCCCATACCGGTATTTTGCCCGGTACAGTCCGCAGAATAAGCTCAGAGGGGTTTTACTTCGCCTTTAGCCGCTTCGAAGAGAAAGACGCAGTAGAAGTCACTGCGGGGTTTCGCCGTTAGACTGCGGGGTTTGACCAATTCGCTCGACGCGGGGGCGTCCGGGCCTTCCTTTCCGAATCGGCCAACCATGGTACATGGCGATGTTATCGATCGCCGTCCGAAGAGCGTTCTCCGATTCGAGCGTGTAGTAACCTTTCTCATTCTTGCTGAGTAGCTCGAGGATCTCGGCGTTGGTCTTTCCGTCGACTCGAAGCTGATAAAGCCAGACGTTCCGCCAGTAATTGTCCGGATCGCGGTACTGCATGCGTTGTTCTTCGCTGGGAGAAATCGGTCGGCTGACTGCCGTTACGGCCTGCTCCAATTGCTGGGCCTTATCCTTTGGCACTTCGACCGGCTCGGCAGCCAAAAATGGGCTGCGCTTCGCGCGTAGTTCAAGGATCTCCTCGACGCAGGCATCTGCGAGTTCGTAAGCACGCACCAACGGGTCATCTTGATTTGAAAAGTCCAAGTCAGGAGCCGTGCGGTGGTAGTTCAGCTTGGTCAGCACATACAGCACCGGGCTATGGACGGCATCGAAATCGTGAATGATCCGAAAAATGTAGCCCAGATCATGGAACTCGTTGACGAGCACGGACTCGAGGATTTCCAATTCGTCCCAGGTCAATTTCGAGACGCTCCCGAACGTCTCGTATCCCGTCCCCCCGTCGATTTGCATGTAAACCGTCGGCAGCTCGTCGGACTTTAGGCTCCGGATGATGGCCGCATGCTCAACCGCAATTGCGTTGATCCATTGCAGCTCACCCTTCCACGAGTTGTCAGGGTAGGAATGCTTCTCCGCGAAGACGTCCTGAAGCCCGTCCCATTCATTCTTCCTGTTCACAAACTCGACGGCGTCTTCGTCGGCCGCCGGAACCAACTCGAAGGACCAAGGACCGTTGCCACTCGAGTCGGCGGCGTCGTCCAAATAGCGTTGGACGGACTGGGCCAGCAGCTTGCATTCGTCGGCGGTCAGGTCATTAGCCAAATAGGCTGCAAGCGGCCCCATCACATTCGGACCGCAGGCCGTGAAGATGCGTTCGCGAGCAAAATAGCGCGTCGCCATGTGGTTCTACCCTTTGAACGGGCCGGCGCGGGCGGGGCAACGGAAGGGTAGAACCGTCGCCGCCGCCCGGGCCGCTTGGTCGCTCGCTGGCCGGCGATGCGACCTTCCCGATATGCGACAATGTTAATTGAAGTAGGCGAAATCAGTCAATTCACCCGTTGGGCGCGATATGCTAGACTGGTCTTAACGCTTGAACGTTCGCGAGGCTCGAACGTCAACCCGCCAGATTCCATTGGACGTGAATAACCGAGAATATGTGGCAGAAAGGGGCAAGAAATGAGCTCGATCCCTCCGCAACATGATACCGCACCACTTCTTCTGTAAAAGTTCGGCTTGCGGTTTGGGGCGGGGTT
>CAZGMU010000632.1:0-2346 GCA_964526975.1 uncultured Planctomycetaceae bacterium | reverse complement strand
AAGGGGGCGTTGGAAAAACGACAATTGCCGCCAACCTTGTAGGTTTTTTGAGCGAACAGCGGCGGCGAGACGGGTCACCTCTTCAAGTGCTCGTAATAGACCTTGATTACCAGGGCTCGCTGAGTTCCATGCTTTATACGGCGGCGGAGCTGGAGTTACACGAAACAACATCGCACCTCCTTGTCGATCCCGCAAAGGCGATAGATGTGGCGAAGGCGTCGGTAACATCTCTCAGACCAAAGCTAGAAAATGTTCACCTTTATGCAGCATTCGAGGATTTCCTAGATACCGAGAACCGGCTGATGATGGAGTGGTTGATCCGTAGAACACCGGACGACTCCGACATACGCTACGAGCTTTTCCGTAAGCTTCAGTCACCCGGCTTTCTCGATCCCTACGACATCGTGATAATTGACTGCCCGCCGCGCATGACCACCGGATTCATAGCGGCACTAAGCGCAAGCACACACTTGCTGATGCCAACCATCGCCGACAAGCTTTCAGCGCCAGCAGCGATACGATTCCTCAAACAGCTAGAGACACTTCAGCCTGAGCTGTTTCCCGCCACAAAGCTGTTAGGAATTGTCCCGAGCAAAATTTACGATGCTGACAGACTCACCAAGGAAGAAGAACGTGTTCTTGACCAGATGGTCTCTGACCTTCTTCGTCAGCATAAAATATTCAACGTAGCCGTGCTGAAAGGGGAGCCCATCCCGCACAGAGCTTCGATCATCAAGGCGGCAGGAACGGCGCTAGCATATCACGACGTCAACGATGATGGCGTTCCCAGAAGAGCATTCGACAGGTTAGGGCGAGCTATTCTTGAACGTGTCAAACTCAAACGATAGGTACGGCATGAAAATTTCAGAATTGCGAGCCGGTCTTGCAGACATCCATCGGGTGTTAGATAGCTTCGGAGCCAAAAAGCAGTCATCGGAATTGCTTACATTGAGTGACGCGCTATTGGAGTTTGATGATCTAACAGTTCCCGAACTAGTGAAGCGCATTAAGAGTGTAGGCACGACCGCCAAGAGAAAGACGCCTGCAGTGGTCAATGAGGCGGCTGTCGAAGAAGCGCTATCAACATTGAAGTCGTCAGTCGACCTAACGGAGTCCTTTGACTCCGCTGTGGAGACTGCCCTGAAAGACAAGCGCCTGAAGCAGGGCGAGCTCCTCGAAATAGCTCGGAGATTTGGCGGTTCCGAACCCGCGAAGTCTTCTAAGGCTGCGATCGCTTCATTCCTGAAAGAGCGAAGACTTGAGATGAAGCGACAAGGTGGGCTGGGAGCCACGATTGATAGGATGCTTGGACGATCAGGCGGCTAGCCTCTACTCGCCACAAGCGAATAGCCCTGATGTCCTTCGGCATCCCTACTGCCGTCCGCCTGCATCAGCTATTACTGCTCCCATGGTGAAGGGGCAGTCCTCACGCTCTATCTTTCCGTGCAGCCAATTAGCCACGACTAGAGAAACATCGGGGACTTCCTGTTGTAGATTTCACGACCTTTGCCGCGACGTACCCTCAACAATGCATTTGATCGCGACTGATGACGGGTGCTCGAGAGGACTGCCTCCCATCGCTCATCTACCCCGACAGCCACTTATCAACAGTAGCGACAAAGCGACTGACCTGCTGCATCGCGTGCGGTAACGTTGCAGGCGGCACGCCCAAGTTGTTTCAACTTCGCTTTGATTGCTCGATGTTCAACCGATTTGCATGCTGAATCGCTGTTTGCCGCCTAGCATTGCAGGCGTCGCCTTCAGCGTGATTCGGCACTCATCGTCACTGATATTGACCGGTAGCGGGAGCAACCTCTCCACCAGTCGCTAAGAAGCCTGTCCGGGGGGCAACTATGACAGCAACAGAACTACAGCAGCTCGTCGCGGAAAAGATCAAAAATATCCGACCAAAGTTGCTTGATCTGAGCAGACGAAATCCCCTCATCTCAACTCGACTTACCCCCCGATCATCTACCCACATCAGGGTAGTGGACGAGCTTCCAGACGTGCTGTTTTACAAGCTCAACAACGGCCAAACGATGCGTTTGGTGCCATTACCGGACATCGACACTGATCCGCTCGACGAGAATACAAAGACATTTCGCGACTCACTCTCTAATGCGCGTCTCACGGATGACCAGTATCGCACCGCGCTTGATGCCATCGATCGTGATGCGGAAGATTATCTCGATGTCTCGCGCCGCATCGAGCGCGAATTAAAAGACCGCATCCGAGATGAACTCGGGATGCCGAAACGGCAGAGCGGGACGGATATCAATCTCGTTCAGCACGCGAAGAACCATGGCATTACGCCGTCATACGAGCTGCCCGATCCGAGTGAAGGCT
>CAZGMU010000631.1:0-2347 GCA_964526975.1 uncultured Planctomycetaceae bacterium | reverse complement strand
TCGAGGATTTGGCGGGCGTGGATGTCAACAATCATGCTCATGGCAAAACTTCCTGTCCTTTTCGGGCGTCAACTTATAGAAACGTTAGAACCCGCTATTTTAGGCTTTATGGGCTGGTTGTCGAGCGGCCAGCGTTGTGAGGGTGACGTTTTCTGCTGGCCATTTTGGCGGTCGAGAAATAAAGTGGAGGTATCTTCTCGGCGACCTCGGAATGCAGGCAATCGGCGATGCACTTTGGGCGGAAATGGCGACATGCGACCTGGCTCGCTCTCCTGTGTCTGTTGGCCCAGCGCGCTGTCGCCATCAATGTCTTGATTGATTACACCTACGACACCACCAATTTCTTTGGCGCTGGAAATCCTTCGGGCGCAACTGCCGGCGCGCAGGCCAAAGCCGCTCTCGAAGCGGCCGCCAGCTTCTACAGCACGATCCTTACCGATTCTTTTTCGCCGATCCAAACGCCTGCCACGTTCCACAGTAGTCAGTCCAATGGTCAGAATACCTGGCAGTGGACGGAAAACTTCGTCCATCCTGCAACCGGTGTTTCCGTTGTCGTTACCAACGACTCGATTGCTGCCGATCAGTACAAAATCTACGCCGGCGCTCGCGGCTTGGGGGGCAACACGGCTGGCATCGGCGGTCCAGGCGGCTTCAATTGGAGCAGCACACCGACCGGTACGTTTAGCCAGGCCGAGATCAATCAAATCAGCTCGATAACGGCAACGTTTCAAAATCAGGTGGAAAAACGAGGGCAGGGGAGCGGCTTCGCTCGTTGGGGCGGCGCCATCACCTTCGACCGCGACGGCTCAACCTCTTGGTACTACAACCATCTTGGTTCACCGTCTGGGAGCCTCACCGATTTCTATTCCGTCGCGATCCACGAATTGGGGCACGCGTTAGGATTGGGCGCATCCACTCAATGGTCTGCGCTGGTCACTGGTTCGTACTTTTACGGCGTCAACGCCGAGAACCAATACAACGGCAATGCAATTCCGTTGGCGCCCGATCTTGGCCATTGGGCTGAGGGTACGATGAGCGTCATCTACGGGAGTTCTATTCCGCAAGAAGCTGCGATGGATCCGACGGTATTGAATGGCACCCGCAAAAGACTCACTGCGCTCGATGCCGGTGCTCTGCAAGACATCGGCTGGTCCCTTGGCCCGCCGCCCACCCCGCCCGGTGTTAATGGCGACTACAACAACAACGGCGTTGTCGATGCGGCCGATTATGTGGTCTGGCGTAAGCGACTCAACCAGAACGTTACGCTGCCGAATGATACTACACCCGGCAGCGTCACCGCCGCCGACTACACCGTCTGGCGATCAAACTTTGGCAAAACGGCGGCCGGTAGTGGGGCGGGCGATTTGGTGGCCAATTCGATCCCCGAACCGAGTACCACCACACTGGTCGTTCTGTTGATTCTGTGCGCGGGCGGCCAACGAAGATGTAGAGCTGCCATCTGCACCAAATGTCAAAAATAGCCGGCCCGCCATGTGGTCCGGGGCTCGGCGAGCAAGCTCGCCCGCTATTCACTCCACACCATCCATTGCTATAGTTAACGCCAGCCTTCCCCTCCCTCTGGCTCTTGACTCTTGACCCTCCGCTCTTGACCACTCGATGCTCGCCCGCGCTCAAACTTGGTGGACCATTCTTCGTATCTGTATCGAGGAGCGTCTGGTCTATCGTGGCGACTTCTGGCTTGGCACGCTGATGCGGTTCCTGCCGATTGTTACCCAGATTTTCCTCTGGGGCGCCGTATTTGCCGGCATGAGTGCCGTGAGTGGCAAGCCCATCGCCGATAAGCAGATTGCCGGCTATAGCTACCAAGACTTCGTTGCCTATTACCTGCTCACGACGGTCAGCCGGGCGTTCTCCAGCATGCCAGGGCTGGCGGGCGGCATCGCGCTACAGATTCGCAACGGTGAGATCAAGAAGTATCTCGTCCAACCGGTCGACTTGATCGGCTTCCTGCTGTTGATGCGCGTCGCCCATAAGGTGGTCTATTACGTCATTGCGATCGTGCCGTTCGCGATCGTGTTTTATCTTTGCCGCGACTACTTCCCAGGCTGGCCGCCGCCGGAGGTTCTGTTCGCTTACATCGTGTCGCTGATCTTTTCGTTCCTGCTCGGTTTCTTCCTCGAAGCCACCATCGGCATGATCGGTTTCTGGTTTCTCGAAGTCAGCTCGCTGCTGTTCGTTTACATGCTGTTCAACTTTTTCTTCTCCGGCCACATGTTTCCGCTCAGCATGCTGCCAGCGCCATGGAATACGATCGTGCAGTTGATTCCGCTCCAGTACCTGGCGTTCTTCCCCGCGGCCGTGTTCCTGCAAAAGATTCAAGGACCTG
>CAZGMU010000630.1:0-2348 GCA_964526975.1 uncultured Planctomycetaceae bacterium | reverse complement strand
AAAAGCAGCAGTTCCTCAAGCTGATCTACGAGAACTTCTACAAGGTCTACAACCCGAAGGCGGCCGATCGCCTCGGCGTCGTCTACACGCCGAACGAGATCGTGAAATTTATGATCGAGGGCGCCGACTGGCTCTGCCAAAAGCATTTCGGCAAGAGCCTGATCGACGAACATGTCGAGATCCTCGACCCCGCGACGGGCACCGGCACCTTCATCTGCGAACTGCTGGAGCACTTTCGCGGCCAGCCGCGAAAACTCGCGCACAAATACAAGAACGAGCTGCACGCCAACGAGGTGGCGATCCTGCCCTATTACGTGGCCAACCTGAACATCGAGGCGACCTATGCCGCGATCTCGGGCCAGTTCGCCGAGTTCCCGAACCTCTGCTTCGTCGACACGCTGGACAATGTCGCGGGGCTGGGCATCAAGGCCGGCCACCAGCACGACCTCTTCGGCGCCATGTCGGAAGAAAACGTCGCCCGCGTGAAGCGGCAGAACGCCAGGAAGATTTCGGTCATCATCGGCAACCCGCCGTACAATGCCAACCAGGCCAACGAGAACGACAACAACAAGAACCGAGAATACAAGCGCATCGATGAGCTGATCAAGTCGAGTTACATCCGGCTGTCGACGGCGCAGAAGACCAAGGTTTACGACATGTATGCCCGGTTCTTCCGCTGGGCGTCGGACCGCATGGCCGACGACGGCGTGCTGGCCTTCATCACCAACCGCTCCTTCATCGACAGCCGCACCTTCGACGGCTTCCGCCGGTCGGTGGAGCAGGAATTCAATGAAATCTATGTCGTCGATCTGGGCGGCGACGTGCGGGCGAACCCGAAGATTTCAGGCTCCAAGCACAATGTCTTTGGCATCCAAACCGGCGTCGCGATCTCGTTCTTCGTCAAGAAGCACAAGGCGAAGGGCTGCAGAATCTTCTATGCCCGCCGGCCCGAGTTCGACACGGCGGTCGAAAAGCTGAGCTTCCTCGGCAATACGTCCGCGTCGTCCATCGCGTTCCAGCGCATCGAGCCGGACAGGAACGCCAACTGGATCAACCTGACCGACAATGACTGGGAGACGCTCATCCCGATCGCCGACAAGAAGACGAAGGCGGCGAAAGGGAAGGGGCAGGAGAAGGCGATTTTTCGTCTATTTTCGTTGGGGATCGTCACCAATCGAGATGAATGGGTTTACGGTTTTTCTGAAAGCAAGATAGTTGAACGAGTTCAATATCTCGTGGACCAATACGAACAGGTGCGAAGTCGATTCGGGGGTCGATCCTCAGTGATGATCGAGGATTCCCTTACTCAAGACATCAAATGGACGAGGAATCTGAAACGGCGTCTAGCGGCCAATGCCCGTTTGAGCGTTTCACCGACAAAGATACGAGCCTCTCTCTATCGCCCATATGTTAGAAGAAGTGTCTACTACGACGCCGAACTTAACGAATTCCAGAATCAGATCCCGGCGTTCTTACCTAGTGGGACGGAATCGAACTTTGGCTACTCGTTGAGCCTTGAGGAGCGAGTAGACTTTGCCTGCATCGCTACTGATGCAGTACCCAATAAAGATATGTTCTTGCCAAATGCGGCGCAGTACATTGGCCGCTACCGCTACACTCCCACCGGCGAGCGCATCGACAACATCACCGACTGGGCGCTGAGGGAATTCCACAAGGCCTGTGGCAAAGACGGGCGCGGGACGCCGGGGAAGGATGGCGCGGCGGGTGACGCGCGATCCCTCCCCCTTGAGGGGAGGGTGGCCGCGAAGCGGCCGGGTGGGGTCGCCGGGGAAGTGCGCGGCGCGGATACTGGCGTGGCTGGCGGCCGCGCGGACCCCACCCCCGGCCTCCGGCCGGACCCTCCCCTCAAGGGGGAGGGAGCTCCGCCCCGCGCCCTCACCAAGGACGACATCTTCCACTACGTCTACGGCGTGCTGCACGACCCAGTCTATCGCGAAACCTATGCGCTGAACCTGAAGCGCGAGTTTCCTCGCATTCCGTTCTACCCGGACTTCTGGCGCTGGGCGGAGTGGGGCGAGAGGCTGATGGCGCTGCACATCGGCTACGAGAGCGTCGAGCCCTGGCCGCTGGCGCGGCTCGACACGCCCGACGAGAAGGCGCGGCAAGCCGGCGTCGCGCCGAAGGCAATGCTGAAGGCCGACAAGGACAACGGGATCATCCGTCTGGACTCCGAAACGCAATTGTCCGGCGTGCCGAAAGAGGCGTGGGACTACCGGCTCGGCAACCGCTCGGGACTGGAGTGGATCCTGGACCAGTACAAGGAAAAGACGCCGAAGGACCCGACGATTCGCGAAAAATTCAACACCTACCGCCTCGCCGACTACAAG
>CAZGMU010000629.1:1984-2357 GCA_964526975.1 uncultured Planctomycetaceae bacterium | reverse complement strand
TTCGTGGCGAGATGCTCAGCGCTTACCACGTGATGGAAAGCCGATTCGGATTGATTACGCGGCGGCTGGCCTCGCTGGTGTTTTTGGTGACTCGCAATCTGGCCGATGGCTTGCGACTGTACCTGAGCGCAGTGGCGCTCGATATCGCGCTCGGCGGCGGACTGATTACCAGCATCGTGGTGATGACGATCATCACGGCCATCTACTCGTGCGCGGGGGGCGTGAAGTCGGTCGTGTGGAACGATTGCGTGCAGTTCGTGGTCTACATGGCCGGCGCGCTGATCGCGGTCGCGACGCTGCTGCACGCGCTGTCGGGCACGCCGTGGCCCGCGGATGCCGCAGACCACCTGCGCGTGTTCGACTTCACCTTCGA
>CAZGMU010000629.1:235-1974 GCA_964526975.1 uncultured Planctomycetaceae bacterium | reverse complement strand
TCTACATGGCCGGGGCGGTCGCGACGGTGTGGATCATCGTGACGGCCTTGCCGGCGGGATGGCCACAGCTTTCGGAGTTCGGCCACACGACGGGACGCTGGCAATTCTTCGATTTCGATCCGTCGCTGACCAAGCCAAGCGTGACGTTCTGGTCTGGCCTGTTTGGCGGCGCGTTTCTTTCACTGGCGACACATGGCGTGGATCAAATGATCGTGCAGCGGTATTTGTGCGCTCGCGACCAGAAGTCGGCCAGTTGGGCATTGGGGCTCAGCGGGTTTGTCGTATTCGGGCAATTCGCGTTGTTTCTGCTGATTGGCGTGGCGTTGGCCTGCTTCTATTCGCTGCCCGGGGCTGGCACCGTGCCGACGAACGGTGACAAGTCGTTCATGACGTTTGTCGTCGATCACATGGGCATGGGCTTCCGCGGGTTGATTCTGGCGGCCGTGCTGGCGGCGACGATGTCGAACCTGTCGGCTTCGTTCAACTCGTCGGCTAGCTCGCTCATGAGCGATTGGCTGAACCGCTGGTTGCCGCATCAGGATGACCGCAGCACGCTACGGATGGCGCGGCTGTTGACGTTGGCATCGGCCGTCGTGCATGCGATCGTGGCGATTGCGGTGTACGAAATCGGGCTTAATAAAACGGTCGTCGATGCGGTGCTAAGTATCGCGGGCTTTGCGATCGGCTTGCTGCTCGGCTTGTATGCGTTGGGAATTATTTCACAGCGAGTGTCGGAGCGGTCGGCTTTGATGGCGTTTGTGGTCGGGTTGATCGTAACGTGCTATGTAGCGTTTTGGACTCCGATCAGCGGCTACTGGTACACGCTCGTGGGAAGCAGCGTGATTGTGATTGTCGGCTTGGTACTGAGTATGATCTTTGACCCACCGCCGGCCAAAGCATCCAAAGTATAATGATGACGGTTCTCGATTGATTCCTCTGATCCTCTGGAATACGGCACCCATGAAAATTCAATTACTTCGATCCTGCCGCGTAGGGATTTGCCTTGTCGTACTCGTATTGCTAGCTGTCTCAGCTAACGTTGGGCAAACGAAAGACGCACCGAATGCGGCCGCGAAGATATCTTGGGCAGAGGGCAAGATCGATCCGGCGATCGAAGGTCGAATCGAAAAAGCGGTCACGAAAGCGATCGATCGTGGACTGCTTTCTGGTTGCGTCGTGCTCATCGGCCGTAAGGCAGGCATTGTGTACGAGCAGGCGTTTGGCAATCGTCAGGTCGAGCCGTCGATCGAGCTGATGACGACCGATACGGTGTTCGACATGGCCTCGCTCACCAAGCCGCTGGCGACGGCGACGAGCATCATGATTCTGGTCGAGCGCGGCCAGTTGCGGTTGTCGGATAGGGTGGCGAAGTTCTTCCCCGACTTTGCCGCCAATGGCAAGGAAGATGTGACAGTGGAACACCTGCTGACCCATTCATCGGGACTCATTCCCGACAATCCGCTCGGCGATTACGACGAGGGATGGAAGTCGGCGGAGAAGAAGATTTGCGATTTGAAGCTGCTCTCCGATCCGGGCGCGAAGTTCAAGTATTCGGACGTGAATTTCATTCTGCTGGGCAAGATCGTCGAGAGCGTCTCGGGCAAGCCGCAAGACGAATTCGTGCGGGATGAGATTTACGGCAAGCTCGGCATGAAAGACACGGGTTACAACCCGGCGGCCGAGTTGAAGGCCCGCGCCGAGACGACCGAAAAGCGGGATGGCAAGTGGATCAAGGGCGA
>CAZGMU010000629.1:0-225 GCA_964526975.1 uncultured Planctomycetaceae bacterium | reverse complement strand
TGCATGATCCACGAGCGTACGCGATGAGCGGCGTCGCGGGCCACGCGGGCCTCTTTAGCACGGCGGAAGACCTGGCTATTTATGGCCAAATGATGCTAGGGCGCGGTCGGCGCGGCGATGTGCAAATTTTTAGCGAAGCGACGTTCGATGAAATGATTCGACCGCGCGACATCGACGGCTCGCGACGGGCGCTCGGTTGGGACAATCGCACCGGTTACTCGCGCA
>CAZGMU010000628.1:1178-2358 GCA_964526975.1 uncultured Planctomycetaceae bacterium | reverse complement strand
CCAACTAGGCGCGTAGCGACAAAGTTGGGAAGTCAACTCGCGCGAAAGATGGTTGTCGAGTAAGCGTGGCTCGTAGCGGTGCCGCATCCGACTACGCCGTTGATCGTCACGGTTACTTTCGTTTCAGCAGCCGGGTTCTTGCTCCCGGGATCCCAAATATCCTGCGGCGACGATACGAGATCAACACGCCAGACGATCGAGTTGTCGCCATAGCGGTCGCTATGGCTTTCCACGATGGTCACAATCGGTCGACCTTGCGCGTCGCGCATATCGACTGTGGCTGCGGCAAATTCGGCGCTGGGGCAGGAGAAGGACCAACGATCGTCGGGGAAGAAGAGCTCCCGCGGTGTATAGCCCCTGTTGGGCCAAGCGATGCCACCCAATGCAGCAATGGGTGTCGCCGCCGTGAAGTTACCGATGCGAATCGCACCAGCGTCTTGCGTTTCTCCCACGCCCACCTCGGCGAGACGGGAATACAGGAGCCCGCGACGATGGCCAACGGACTTGTTGTCATCGCCGAAATCTCCCATGAAACCGAGCACCATCAACAACGGCGGCCCCGCGCAGCCGAGACACAAATTCGAAGTCGCTGCCCCTTTAGCGCCTATTGATGAATAACATTTCCAATTGCTCGGAGGATTGTGACTCAGCGCCGAATTGGCGTCCATCAACAGCGACGCAGCTTGGGCTTCGACAGTTGCTGATTCGTTCTCGTACACGTTACCCGGCAAACCCGCCATTGCACGAAAAAAGTTGATCCGCTTGACCAGCGCACGCCGATACTCGGCATTTAGCGAACCGGGTACGCAGTTCGATATGTTTCCGCCGCTCCATGACCTAACCGTCGAATCCAGGTAGGTATCTTTGAAACGTGCGAGTACCTCAGACTTGTCGGCCGTATTGATCGGCGGAACGGCCGACGGGTTGGGCGGAGGCGGCGGTGGCGCCGGAGCCGGGGCTGGCGGCGGAGGAGCAGGCGGAGTGCTTGGCGTGCTATCGCCGCCTCCACCGCACGAGGCAACTACAAGCCCTGTGAGAACGATCGCGAGCGTTCGAGGAAAGAACAACGGCCTCGATCGAATGGTGGTCGACGCAGAGCCCTTACACACTGCTTTCCGAGGCATGGTGAACTTTCTAATGCTGGATCCGACAGCGGAGGCACGCGTTGAGATTCAAAATC
>CAZGMU010000628.1:0-1167 GCA_964526975.1 uncultured Planctomycetaceae bacterium | reverse complement strand
AGAGACAAAGAGATTAAGTAAAACGGACCTTGCTGCCAAGGTGTGCTGACAATGTCTTCGATGGTGATTAGGCAGTGCGCTACGACATTGCCAAAGACGGCGGGCTCGATAGGGCAACGCCGATTAGATGGTTCAATCATCGTCGCGAGAAAATCCACTGCTTGCCTGACAAAGTTGCTTGGCGGCGGTTCACTGTACCAATCAGTTCCGATTGTGGCGTTCAACCTTTGGATCAAAGTGTTCCAATAGGGCTGCGCTCCATTCCGCCAGCGCAACCCCGTCGATTGCACTAAAAAGGGCTCGCCGTGGAGATCCCAATCTATGCATCGAACCAAGTTGGAGTTCCACCGTTTGGGCGGCACACAAGCACAGGTCGTCGAAATCAATTGCCACGGCCCCGGCCTCCAGGCGTTAGCCTGACAAAAGAAGTCTCGACTTTCCAAGGCGTTACCCACCTGATCGGAAAGACAGCCGACCTGGCGCTGTTCGGACGGAGGTTGCGGGCCGCGGCAATCCACGCAGATGGCGCCGCGCGTTGTCGGGTCCTGGTCCCATAACTTGGCCGGAGGGCATGAAAAGCCCGGCTGGAGCTGAAGACACGTTGAGTCCTGGCATGATCGCTGGTCCGCTGCGGCATAAGTCGAGATCGCCGCTAAGACGAGGACAACTAATAGCCGAGAAATCCGCCGAAGGAACATTGCAGGCTCGATTAGTAGATGCACTGCGTCTGTGCGATGGCCTGCAAGTTGTACGGATTGCCGGAAATCCGATGATGAGTCGTCGGATTGTTGCTTTCATCAACCAGCCGCAACTGCACGGTCCACGTCGTCGGGGTCTGGCTCGTCAGAATCTGCATTCGGTTGGCTTCGCCAAAAGTCGCGGAGAAAGGCGCGGGGCCGATGCCCGCCCAGCTTGGATCGGTACCTGGATCCTGTGGAACGACCACAACGTTCTGGGAGCCGCCCGGTCCGCATTGGGGCTTTGGAATCGTCTGGCTATGCGTGATCGGAAATTGATCCATCTGGACAACCCGCGCCATGCGGTCGCGGCTCGCCACGTAGGTGCCGTTCCAGCAGATGATCTGTTGCCCATTCGGGGCGAGCGCTGCAGCGCCATTCGTGCTGCAGGCAGCGCCGAGATTGGCTTGCAGTGCCAATGTGCGCCAAG
>CAZGMU010000627.1:0-2358 GCA_964526975.1 uncultured Planctomycetaceae bacterium | reverse complement strand
AAGCAGTTTTGTCATCTTGAAGAAGGCTTTGCGACCGAAGGATCTCGCGACAGTCAAGAAATTCTTCGCTTCACTCAGAATGACGGCGTTTTGATTCCCGCTCCCTCAATTATTGGCCTCTGCGCTGCTAATGAGCCTCCGACATCGGCCGGATCGTTATCTTCGCGCCGCGATAGACCCCTGTCGGCTGAAAAACATCGTCCATCGCTACGGCGACATACCCCTCCATCGAATCGCGCACCTCGGTCACCTGCGCCGTCATCCGAATCACCCCCGCCGTCCCTTCGCGCGTCACGAATAGAAACGCATCACCGCTATATTGATCATACGGCGGCTCCACCTTCCGCCGCGGCACCATTAATTCCGTCGGTAGGCTCAGCGGGTACGGCTCCTTTCCTGCCATCGCGCTCGGCAACCGCCGCAGTTCATCTTTCGTGATCTTCCAGACATGCATATCGAGCGGTTTGAGCGAATAGATCGGCGTCGTTTCGCCAGCCGGCGTGTACCTCACTCCGACCATGTCGTAACCTTCCCGCTGCGCCCAGGCGAGCACCTCGGGCGAATCGACTCCCACCTTTTCCACCGGTCCCAGTTCTGCCGGCCAGCCACCTTCGCGCATCGTATCGAGGTCGACAAAGCAGCGTTGCTTCGATTCCTGTGCCGCTTGCACGATCCAGCCATTCCAGCCCCCCAGCAGCTTCACTCCTTTGCCCGCCGGCGGTTTGTCCCGACCAGCAAACTTCGGCGCAGCAGATTTTAACGCCGGCAGATTCACCTTCGAGTAAGCCTCGTCCGAGATAAGCGTCTTCCAATTCGCTTCCCACCACGTCGCCCACCGCTCCGCCACGCGCTGAAACAACACCCGTTGCTGCTCTTGCTGCGCGGGCGACTCGGCCAAGTGTATCCAATTCAACTCCATCTCATTGAACTGCTGGCCGCTCAAACGCCGCAGCGCGCTCACCACCTCACGAAACGCCCGGCCATAACTAAAACCATTACTGCCCTTACGCACCTTCCCGTCCTCGTCGTTCTTCTGCATAAACCACAGCAATGGCGAATCCTCAAGCACGAGCCCGTAGTCACCTGATACCGGCAGCAGCGTCTTCGGCAAAGCCCGCACCAGCACCGGCACGCCCCGCGGATCCCCCATCGCCCGTAGCGTAAACGCCAGCTTCCTGATTGCATGGTCGCGAGACTCGCCATCGAGTTGTTTCACCACCGCCGGAAATGCTTCCTCCTTGTGATCAACCAGGTACTTGATCGCCCGCACCCAAACCTTCGTCGGGTCTGTATTCGGCCCCTCGGTCAAAATACCGATCGCGTCGGCCACCGAGTTGATCGGCGTTTCATTGATTCGCCGTTCCTCGGCCTCTTTGTCCTGCTTCAGCTTCAGCTTGTCCTGTACCTTCGCTTTCAACTCCTCGTTGTCAATCGACTTCGACCACGTGTAATCAATCTCCGGATCGAATCGCCGATCCACCACGTGTACGCCCTCCTCAAGCTGTGCCACTTTCGCCAACTCGTCCATCGAAAAACCATCAATCGCTAAGGTTGCTTTAGTTTCTGCTCGGCTATACGAGTATCCCTCCGATGGCTTTCTTCCCCGAGGCAACACAATCATCTGCTCACACCGCGTTGGCCAGTGCACTCCAGGCGCAACCTCTTGGTAGTCCGAAAATACCGCCAGGTTCCCCGGCTCGCTCTTTTGCCAATGTGCCGCCGCCCAATGCGCACTCACCTTTTGCTGCACATCTTTCGGTTGCTTCTTAATCCATTCACGATACTCGTCATCATTGGCAAACGTCTGTCCTGACACTTCCCGAATCAACTCTGTTTCGTAATTCGGCAGCGTTTCGTGGATGAAATATCGAGCCACGGCTTTCACAAGCCCCGTCGATTTCTCAATCCAGATTCGCTCACCCCGCGCCGGGCCATCGTACATATCGCATTCCGTGCCATCGACAACCTCACTCGTCACCAACTCATACCGAGCCAACTTGGGATCGACCGAATAATTGTCGATGGCAATCGTTGGCCCCTCCCAAGGCACCGAACTACCAGCCGTTTCAACTTGCGGAAACACACCACCTCCTACAGCATGCTCCATCAACGATTCGAATGCCGTGTATCGATACACGTTGTGATTTTTTTCCGATGCTTCGCCGATTCTTCCCTCCCGGCCATCCCAATACCTCATCTGCTTCCAGCGAGATTGCACACTGTCTTCAGAAGCAATCGTCTCGGAACCAATTAAGAACTTCGAGCCGTCCCAAGCAAGCGTGCCTCTTAACGGAAACCTGTGACGTTCTCTCGGTGCAGCCTTCTCGCCGCGCGCCTTCCATAACAACTTGAGGGATG
>CAZGMU010000626.1:0-2362 GCA_964526975.1 uncultured Planctomycetaceae bacterium | reverse complement strand
GGGTTCGAGTTCACGGGCACGACCTCGTAGCCCTCCTCGCGCAGGGCCTTGCAGGCCTGGGTGCCCGAATAGTCAAACTCGCAGGCCTGACCGATGACGATGGGGCCGGAACCGATGATCAGAATCTTTTTTAAGTCGTCGCGACGTGGCATTCGTAGAATCCGCGACCGAAGCGCGCGGCATCACCCAGTGGGAGGAAAAATGTCAAAAACCTTGACAATAGCCGCGTCGCGAAGGATCACCAGCCTCCTGAAGGCCGTTCGCGAAGCAACTAAAATCTCCCCAGATTACCGCGCCGGGTTGTGAGCGTATAGGATACGCGCGCCTTGGTCGGGACTTTGGGGAAATCCTCGCGAATCGCAGGCAAAGCCGACCTGCTTAATGATCGGATCACCCTGCATGCGTGGTATGGACAATCGGTCTGCGTGGCCTCGGTCAGTTCTGCTGTCGTGTTACAATAGGATTAACGACACCACTTACAGCACCGACCCTACGCCGAATGCGATATGTCTCCTAACGACTTCTCCTCGCCGCTTCGCTACGATTTGGAAGTTCCTTCCAATGGTCGTATCGAGCTACAAGTGCCGCTACCAGCAGGGGCGGCCATTTCGGTGTGCGTCCTCGAAAAGTCGCCCGCGGAAGCAGAAGCAGATGACTTGTTGAACGCCGCCGCCAGCAGCACCGATTTCTGGGACAACGCGGAGGATGATGAGGATTGGAACAATGCCTGAGCAGGGCGAATACTTCGCCAGCTCGCAAGTGTAGGAGGGTGACCTGAAGGACAATAATAGAAGTTAAGCATGGATGGAGATTTGTGGTACGATGGCTTAAATGGGCCTCGATTTAATCTCCAACAAGCTCCGCAAGAAATTTACGTTTGATGAACGTGACCACGCCGCGTCCATTCTCGCATCTGACTTCCCTGAGGAGTGGTCGGACATCCTGGGTTGTCTTGAGGCGTTCACACTCAAACGGTCGTCAATAATGACGCCTGGCGGTGGTCGGTCGCCAATACCGATTGCGATCGACTCTTACCTGGAAAAACGAGGCTGGGCGGAAAAGAAGTTCGATACGAAGTTCGTGGTCGATGGCAAGGATATTCCCAATCCAACCCACAAAATCGACAACTACAAAAACAGAATCGCGGTCGAAGTTGAATGGAACAACAAGACTGAGTTCTACGATCGTGACCTCAACAATTTTCGAATTCTTCGCCAACTGAAAGTTGTCTCCGTTGGCGTCATCATTACCCGACTAAGCGAATTGCAAGAGCTATTCGACGAGCTCGGGAAGGGCGCGTCGTACGGCAATTCAACAACTCATTGGAATAAGCTTATTCCGAAGGTTGACGGCGGCGGCGCGGGCGGCTGCCCTTTACTGCTAATTGGTCTGGGAAAAGCTTGTTACCGTGCGGACCTTTAATTGCATGTCCGTTGTACATCGGATAATGTGGTCGCTTTTCTAGATAGGTGTCGAGTTCATCGCCCCACTGCGTCCAGCCCTTTCGGCGCTCTCGGGCAAATAGTTCGAGATAGGGACTTGGACTGCACGCCTCGATGATATCGTACATTTCATCCGGCTTGCGGCTGTGTTCCTGCTTGCGTGTCTTTAGGAAATTAACCTGTGTCCGCCCCGGTTGCAGCGTTCGCATCCGCCCACGAATGCCAAAGAGAACCAATTCTGTTACGTTGCGAAAATAAAAACCGACTCCACGCCCATCCGGGCCACCGTCTTTTCTAATTTTGTGCCAAACTATGTTCGACTTGTAGGTGAACCCCCAGGCGCGCATGACTTCCAGCCCTTCCTGCAACAGGGCATTCGGCACCCACAAATATAGATGGCTCTTGTCGGCTGCATGCTGCCTGACCGGGAGCGCACAAATCTCGTCAAGCGTCATCGTATGATAACGCTTCAACCGTTTGTGCTCGGGAGCAACCTTTCCCGTGCGGTTCTGAAATTGCCACGGAGGATCGGCAAGGATCGTCGAAAAAGTACTCTTAAGGCCTGGTAAGCGTTCCATCGCAGATTCCCATTTGCAGACGATCATATATCACACCATGCTCTTCAGCGATGTCCCCACTGCGGCAGCAAATTTTCGCAGCATCGATAACCGGGGATCGTTCGTTTTATGAATAAACTGCCAAGCGCTTTTTCGCGCCGAACTGGGTGGGTAACCCATCTTTAACCCCAACTCATCTAGAGTCAGCTCCGACTTCTCAAACCGCATTCGCACGGTTTCCATAACCGGGTCGCAATCAACATCCATGCTGGCAGTCTATCTCAATATAGACACTCGTCAAGAGGCCAACGGCAGGAATTGTGAACAAATTTTGTGGTTATCTAGTTGACTCCACCACTACTA
>CAZGMU010000625.1:639-2364 GCA_964526975.1 uncultured Planctomycetaceae bacterium | reverse complement strand
CCACACAACTACAACGCCGTCGCCCGCGCCGCCTTCTTCAAGTGGCTCAACAAACATTTTCACCTCGGCCCGCCCGAGATCGAAATCGAGAAAGATTACAACCTACTCCACCGTGATCAGCTAACCGTTTGGGACAAAGACCACCCCGCGCCCAAAGCCGGCGACCCCGACTTCGAACGCTCGCTCCTCCGCTGGTTCACCGAAGATGCCGACAAGCAACTTCGCGCAAGCCTCCGGGGACTGGCTCGTTTTTCGAAGTCCTCGGAGAAAAATGTGCCTGTCCCCCTTTCGGACTTCCACAAGCTCGCCCTCCCCGCCGTCGAAGTTCTCATCGGCCGCACCTACGACACCGCCGGCAACACCGAATGGACCACCACGAGCAAAACCGATCGCGGCGACTACCTCGAATTCACCGGCCTCGTCAACTACGAGAGCGCGGGCGAATCGCTACCCTCGGTGATGCTGCAGCCCAAGCAGTGGAACCGCAACGTCGTGATCTGGCTCGACGGCCAGGGCAAGCAGGGGCTCTATAACAGTGGCGGAGATCTGCAGCCCGCCATCCAGAAGCTGCTGGCCGGCGGCACGTCGGTTGTTGGCGCGGACCTGCTCTATCAAGGCGAGTTTCTCGCCGATGGAAAACCGCTCGAGAAGCAACGCATGACGGGCGATGCGAAGCGGGCCAACTACGCCGGATACACCTTCGGCTACAACGCACCCCTGTTTGCGCAGCGCGTCCACGACGCGCTTTCGTTGGTTAGCTTCGCCGTGCATCACGAAGTAGCCCCCGCGCGGGTCGATCTCGTCGGCGTGAATGGTGCCGCACCGATTGCCGCGGCGGCATCGATCGAGGCGGGAGACAAGATCGGCCGGCTAGCGGTCGCTACGCAAGGCTTCCGTTTCGGCGCCCTAAACCAGCTCGACGACGTAAATTTCTGGCCGGGCGCCGTAAAGTACGGCGATCTGCCTGCCCTTTTGGCCCTGGCCGCGCCGCGACCACTCTGGATCGCAGGCGAACAGCAGAATTCTCTGTCGCTAGCGCAAGCCGCCTACGAAGCCGCAGGCAAAAAAGAGAACTTACAAGCAAGACCCACCGCCCCCGGCGAGCTCGGCGACGCCGTAGTCGATTGGCTGCTGGCGCAATGAAAAAGGCCGTGGTAAGGCACGGCCTTGGTGATTCGGAGTTCGGAGCGACTGGCTCGCTCCGCGGAATTTAGCGCAGGTTGCGCCCACGGCCCGACAAACCCGTCAGACGTCGCGGGGGCGTTCCGGCCAACACGTAGCATGCCTCGAGCCGAAGCAATTGCGTCTCGAGCGATTTACCGAATTCGGTAAAGGGCTCTGCCAGCGTCGTCGTCGTGGCCGAAGAACTCTCGACGTTCATTTCCTGCGCCGGCGTCGGTTCTCGATCCAGGCGATCTTCGCGATTGTTGTGCTCGTTCGACATGGTTTTCCGCCTTCCTCTCTCGGGTGCAGATCCGTCGATGGTCGCCGTTGCGTGCGGGCCATCGGTCCCGCTACACCGTACATGTACTTCTACGGGTCCTACTGCTCGTATGTTCACTCTACCGGTTTTGCGTTTTGGGCAACTTGCCACTAACTAGTTATTCGCAATTCCGGCCAAACTGTTTCCTACATTCGCTGCCTCCAGAAGTACGACCATCCAGGCAGCTTGCAGGTTCGCGTTTTTTGATTGCAAGTTCGGTGCCGAAAAGCCTGCCAACTGGC
>CAZGMU010000625.1:0-629 GCA_964526975.1 uncultured Planctomycetaceae bacterium | reverse complement strand
ATCGCCCTTTTTGTGGCCTTTCTTCTTTGCTCACTACCCATAAGAGCGTCATCCCGGCCGAAATGTAACGCCGCCAAAGCGTGCAATTCGACAGGTCAATTGACGGGCATGTGGGCAAAAAGAGAACGCCGCCCCCAGTCTCATCGCTGGCCAGGGACGGCGTCGCAGGTGAAATTGCCGAGCGTACTCGTTCGTACTAAGCGTCGGTCGCCGCGGGCTTCTTCTTGTCCTTCTTCGGTTTCTTGTCGGCCTTCTTTTTCATTTTGGCTGGCTTCACCGTGTCGTCCGAACCGTTCGTCGCAGCGCCATCGTTCGACTGCAAGCGGCGCTGCAGTCGCTCGGCGGCTGACTTCACTTCGTCTCCTTCGAGCGCGCCGTCGCCATTCGTATCCATACGATCGAAGCGCTCCTGCATGCGCTCGGGAAGTTCTTCCTTCTGCAACTTGCCGTCGCCATTCTTATCGCCGTTCATCAGGCGACGGGCGAGTTGCTCGGGATTGACCTGTACGTCCGGTCCACCCTCGCGGCTGAACGTACGCCCGCCGCCTGGAGGCGGGGGCATCAGCTCTTCGCGCGTCAGCTTGCCGTCGCCGTTCTTGTCCAGCTTCTTCAAGGCGCCGCTAGCACCG
>CAZGMU010000624.1:461-2366 GCA_964526975.1 uncultured Planctomycetaceae bacterium | reverse complement strand
CGGGACGCCGAGACGAAGCGCGATGATCGTCGCGAACTTGCTCAGCCGATAGACAGCGCTTCTTCTGCTGGAAGAAATCGAACGCAGCCCTTCAGCTAAGGGCGCGGCACGGCGACACTTGACGGCAACGTTCGCAGATCATGGATCCGCTTCGAGAACGGGGGCTCCCGTTCGACGCCAAGCTTCTTCTCGATGAACGGCGCTGCGACCTCTTTCTCTAGGAGGCTGACCTGCCCGGTTTCTTCTGACCAATGATTTCTGGAAAGATGGCTCTTCTAAGTCTATGAAATTCCTTAAATTTTGAGCGCAATTGATACTGTAAAGATTTACATGTATCTTGCGGAGCGCGTGTAAAGGAAACGGCTGCACCTCGTGAGTTTGAGCCTGGAGCATGCCGCCAGGTTTTGCGGCAAACTGGCGGCTGTCGCCAGTTTGACGGAGAAGTTGATGCGTGGCCTCCCAAAGGCGCTCCGAGAGAAGGTGCAGTTTTCCGGGCACGAGACCTTTCCTCTCCGGCAGCTCTGGCTGAAGAAGGCTTACGACGCCGTGTCCTCCGGCACCGCTGAGGAGCGTGCAGCGGTTTTTTCCACCGAAAGCGCGATTGCTGCGTTTGGAGTCGGAAAGAACATGGTCGCGTCAATCCGACATTGGGCGCTTGCATGCGGTGTGATCGAAGGTGACGCCGACAAGGGATACAAGCCCACGGATGAAGGCCGCTTACTGTTCTCTTCGCGAGGCCTTGATCCCTATGTTGAGAAGCCTGCAACGCCGTGGTTAATGCATTGGATGCTTGCAGGCCGTGGTCTGCGGAGTACCACGTGGTTCTGGATATTCAACAATGTCAACACTGGCTCCTTTCGTCGTGAGGCCCAGCGTAATGAGCTAATGCAGGTCGCGCTCGACTCCGGTAAGAAGCGCCTCTCCTCGAGCACGCTGGACAACGACATCAACGTTTGTATCAGGTGTTACATGCCGGCGATTGGAGGCGATAGCACCGAGGAAGTGATCGAGCCGCTTCTCGCTGAATTAGGTCTCCTCTCCTCACAGTCGCGAGACGTCTTCGAGTTTCGGCGAGGGCCAAAGAGCACGCTGCCGGACGGCGTCTTCGCATTTGCGCTCGCTGATTTCTGGAAGCGCTGGAACGAGGAGAATGAAACGAATCAAACAACGCTTTCGTTCGACGCAATCGCACATGATTATGGTTCCCCGGGTCGCGTCTTTAAGCTGGACGAGAACAGCGTGAGCGAGCGGCTGAGTCGTATCAGCGAACTGACTGATTCCCGATTTGTTTGGTCCGATTCCGCGGGTGTTCGCCAGGTTCTTCGGTCGGACGATTCTCTCGATGAAAAGGCGCTCCACGCCTACCTGAGGGCGGCCTATGAGTGAGCGACATATGCTCTCGAGCGCCGTCACGATTGCACGGCAATTCCTCAGGTCTGTCCGCGTTGACGCTGACTTTGGTCGCGAGGACGCCCTCGACGGCTACGTCATTCAGCCCACGGCCCGAGCGGCGCTGGAAAACACGGCGAGGCAGATTGCGCAGACTCGGCAGCGCGCCTTCACGTGGACAGGACCCTATGGCGGCGGAAAATCATCATTGGCGCTGGCTTTGGCGTCTCTAGCTGGGGGCGAATCAAAGCTTCAGACAAGAGCGAGAAAGACTCTCGAGCTTCGGGCTCGAGATCCAATCACAAAGGTCTTTGGTGGAGCGCGCCGTTGGCTCGTCTTGCCCGTGGTAGGGCAGCGCGCTTCCGTTCGAGAAGAGATAGCAGCCGCAATTGACTCCAGTGGCGCTCCGAAAAGGGCCGGTCGGCCGACGAAGGGCAGCAGAGACGTTATCGGTGAGCTCGTCCGGCTAGCCGCGAATGAAAGGTACGGCGGAGTCTTGGTACTTATCGACGAGCT
>CAZGMU010000624.1:0-451 GCA_964526975.1 uncultured Planctomycetaceae bacterium | reverse complement strand
GTTTTTGGAGCACGCTGCGGCGAGTGGCGAAGACATCTACTTCTATCAGCAGTTGGCAGAGGCGGCTAGCCGAGCTCAAGGGAATCTGGTCGTCATTGGCATCCTCCACCAATCGTTCGAGCAGTACGCCTCACGGTTGGGCCAATCGGCACGAGAGGAGTGGGCGAAGGTCCAAGGCCGTTTCATAGACATTCCCTTGTTGGCGGGAAGCGATGAAACGATCGCGCTAATCGGACGTGCTATTGAGCACAGCAATCAAGATGCACCGAAGAAGACCCAAGCGGTTGCGAAGATCGTTGCGGGTGTGATTCGCTCGCGTCGGCCGGCTAGCTCGGTTACGTTGGCAGACGCTCTGGCATCGTGCTGGCCGCTTCACCCCGTCACCGCGGCATTGCTTGGCCCAAGCGCCAAGCGCCGGTTCGGTCAGAACGAACGGAGCATCTTCGGTTTT
>CAZGMU010000623.1:1980-2366 GCA_964526975.1 uncultured Planctomycetaceae bacterium | reverse complement strand
GTCGCGGCGCTTGCGATAGACTTTCCAGTGTCCGTCAAGCGTCTCGAATTCGTCAGCGATTTCTCCTGGACTTTCGCTTGGGCCTAGGACCAGCACCCCCCCCGTCTTCAAGCCAAAGTGAAACAACGACAATGCCTTCTTCTGTGCCGAAGTCTGCAAATAAATCAACAGGTTACGGCAACTTATTAAGTCCAGCTTCGTAAATGGCGCGTCCTTGATGATGTTGTGGGGGGCGAAGACGATCATCTTTCGCAGGTCTTGCGATACTTGGTATTTGACGCCCTGCCTGGCAAAGTACCGCTCTAGCCGTTCGGCAGATACTTCTATCAATGCGGCTTCGTCGTACAGGCCGGCACTGGCAAATTCCAGGCTGGCGCGGTGAACGT
>CAZGMU010000623.1:303-1970 GCA_964526975.1 uncultured Planctomycetaceae bacterium | reverse complement strand
TCGATTGACTGCGACGAGCGCTTCATGGAACAGAATCGCAAGAGAATAGGCCTCTTCCCCGGTGGCACAGCCGGCGACCCAGGCACGGATCTCATCGTCGGGCGAGACCTTGGCCAGCAGTTCTGGAATCACCTCGGCCTTGAGACGCTCGAATAGATCGGGGTCCCGGAAGAAGCGAGTGACCCCGATCAGCAGGTCTTTATACAGCGAGTTACGTTCCTGGGGGTCGTTCCGCAGTTGCTCGACGTACTCGTCAAGATTGACGGATCGATTGAGTTGCAGCCGGCGATCGATGCGCCGCAGAACCGTATTGGGTTTATAGTGGCTGAAGTCGATGCCGCACTCCGCCCTCAACAGGCTGTAAACCGCATTCATGCCCGTCTCTGAAACTAGCTTGCCGATCGGACCGCCTGATTTCGCGCCGTGAAGCGGGTGCTGAATATAGTCTAAAAGCGCCTTTGCCATGGCGGCCGGTGGCAGGACCAGGTCCACGATCCCCGTTTCGACTGCGCTACGAGGCATTCCATCAAACTTCGCAGTTTCTTCGTTTTGCGCGATCACCAGCCCACCCGCATCATGGATCGCACGAATGCCGCGCGAGCCATCGCTGCCCGTCCCTGACAAAACGATTCCCACCGCCCGCTCACCATAATCTTGCGCCAGTGATCGAAAGAAAGTGTCGATCGGCAAACTCAAACCGGTCGCCGGATCCTTGTCGGTCAGCAGCAATCGGCCGCCCGAGATGATCATCTCTTTTTTTGGCGGGATTAAGTAAATCGCATTGGGCTCGACGTCCATGCCGTCTGCGACGCGATGAATAGCAATCTCCGTCCGCCGCGACAGCAACTCATCCATCAAACTCTTGAAGTCCGGTGAAAGATGCTGCACAACCACGAACGCCATACCTGCGTCGGCGGGCATGTGCTGGAAAAATGATTCAAGAGCTTCCAATCCTCCCGCGGAAGCACCTACGCCCACGACATAGAATGGCGAAGTCCCGCATTCGTCATTGCGGGCAGTCTCCACTGCGGGCACCTCGGGCTGACCATCGCGACAGCAGGTCTCCGCCGTCATAGTCCTTTCTGTGTTGCCGTCCATTGCAATGTTCCATTTGAACTCGGCTCTTATCGGTTGGTTGCTTTACGATTGGATGCTTCGGGCTTGTGGCTGTTAGACAACCGGCATGCGAACGAGGTCCGGTGGTGCCTCGGCCCGCTGGCCAACACCAAGAGAGTGGCGAACGGTAGTTTGGCGACTAGAGATCGCCTTCGGAGGGACGCCCGTCTGGGACGCGGACGGACGTTTGCGATAAGTTGAGCGGGCTCGTGTCGTTGTCATTGGTGAAGTTCCTCCATAGGAAGCTCTGAACTCCAATGCGAACGTTTCTAAGCAACCACTATTACGTCACTTCAAGAACGGCGGTTCGGGTGCTTTCGGACCAAAAAAATCTCGGCCTGTAATGGCATAACGTTTTGTCGCCGAATACTTTGTGGCGACATCCCGTTGGCCAAGCCGTGACCCGCCGCTCGCGTGATGATCGTCATCCAGAACTTGCGAACTAACGCCATCGACTGAGCATCGTCCTGGTGTCCTGCCTCAGCGGGAAATGGGATTTTCGCTTCGGTCAGTTAGCCAGTGCCGAGGCGTCGGTTAGTGGCTTCGCCCTC
>CAZGMU010000623.1:0-293 GCA_964526975.1 uncultured Planctomycetaceae bacterium | reverse complement strand
ACTGGGCTGTTGCTGCGATGGGACGTCTGGGTAACCTGGGCGTGAGGGGTCCATTGCCGAACCCGCGAGCCTTTCTCTGGTATTCCGGTTCGCAAGCGGACGGCACCACGGCTTGGGTGATCGCTACATCGTGCAAGGGCTGACAGGTAGAAGTTCCGCAGGTCGTTACACCTAATTTCTGAGCGTCAAACCAATTGCGACCGGAGGAGTGGAATGCAACTGTGACACGTCACAGTTGCAATCGAAGTGAGTCAGTACGCCCGGCAGGACTCGAACCTGCAACCTGCGGTTTA
>CAZGMU010000622.1:0-2376 GCA_964526975.1 uncultured Planctomycetaceae bacterium | reverse complement strand
ACATCATCCGAGTTCAAACGAACGGCGGCAATAACAACTCAGGCACTGCTGTTGCCGAGCTATCGGGGCCTATCAGTGGTGTCGCGGGCGATATCGGCTTTCTAAAAACTGGAATTGGCAACCTGTATCTACAGGGTGGCGATTCCAATACTTACAGCGGTGCCACAGGTATTACGAGTGGCAACCTGTTTTTAAACAAATCGGACGGCAAAATCGCTGTGCCCGGCCAATTGAATGTGGGCGGAAGCTCATTTGTCATCGTCCAGCAAGACGAACAGATCGCCGACGATGCCTTCGTCCGTTTTACTGGCCCTGAGCGTGCGGGCACGCTCCGCATCGGCGGCAAGAACCGTCAGGAAACCGTTGGATCGATCCTTTCGTTTAATCCAAATTCCGGCGCGATCGAGGCCAATGTTGATGATGCTACCTCGGTTGCCGTGCTGACAATCGCCGGCACGCAAACCTCGAAGTTCGATGGCGTGATTCGCGATTACAGCAACCAACAACTGGTTAATCCTGGCAAGCTCGCGATCGCCAAAACTGGAGCCGAATCGCTCGAACTAACCTACGGCGAGAATACCTACTCCGGCGGCACCACCGTCTCGGGCGGCGAGCTGATCGTAAGCAACACATCGGGCTCGGCGACCGGTACCGGATCCGTCACGGTCAGCGGCACGGGTTCTCTTACTGGTAATGGCATCGTCAGCGGCGACGTTGTGGTCAACGCCGGCGGCCACGTGGCCCCGGGCACGAGTGCGGGCATTCTCACCGTGGGCAGCGCCGCCTTCAATGCCCCCAATGACCCCAACGACCCCATCGCAGCGCTCGACATCGAAATCGGCGGCACTGTTCTGAGCCCCGGCTTCCAGGTCGATTTCGATCAGCTCGCCGTTACTGGCGCGGCCACGCTCGGTGGCGCGTTGAACGTGTCGCTCATCAATGATTTCACGCCGGCGATCAACGACGTTTTCCAAATTCTCACCGCAGGCAGCGGAGTGGCCGGCACCTTCGCCACGACGAATCTGCCTGCCCTGCCGAGCGGCTCGGCTTGGAACGTGAACTACGGCTCAAACTATGTCGAGCTAGCGGTTGTCGCGGGCCCAGCCGGCGTTTTGGGCGATTTCAACAACGACGGCAAAGTCGATGCCGCCGACTACGTCACTTGGCGCAAAAACGACGGCGCGAATGCCTCGTTGCCAAACGACAACGGCGCCACGGATCAAACGGCTCGGTTCACGCTCTGGCGAGCCAATTTCGGCAACCCGCCCGGCAGCGGAAGCGGCAATTCGCTCGGCGAGGCCGCGGTCCCAGAGCCAGCGACAGTAATCTTGGCTTGTGTGGCAATGATTGGTTACCTGGCCTCCATGAGAAAGCGGTAAATAATTCCTTAGTGATCTGTCAACTTTGATTGGGTGGTAGCTGAATCCGCAAGAAGTCGGTCCAGGCCGTATGGGCCGGGCTCTTGCGAGTTCAACTACACGCTCCAATCGATTTTGGCAGACCAGAGCCTATCTGAAAACCGTTGGGGACTGGTTCATTTTGCGGAGCCTTCGGAGCAAAATGTGCCTGTATTCCTCTCCACAAAACGGCTCTCGGATAGGCTTTGATAGGGAAGTTAGCAGTTTATGGATCATTGAACGCTGAGTCGTAGGGATTTGGGAACGAGAAATCGAAGCATATGGCCGGTTCGTCAGTAAATAATCAAGGGCCTCGGGCGTTTACGCTCGTCGAATTGCTCGTAGTCATTGCGATCATCGGCATTTTGGTGGCGCTCCTGTTGCCGGCGATTCAAGCCGCGCGCGAGGCGGCTCGTCGCTCCCAATGCACCAACAACCTGCGCCAGATCGCGATCGCTTGCTTGAACTACGAATCCAGCAAGAAAGAGCTGCCCATGGGCCGCAACAAGGGCACCAATCTGCGGCAATGGGGCCATTTGGCGCTGATCATGCCGTATGTCGAAGAAGATGCAACCTACCGATTGATCGATTTCAGCGGCTCGCCTATCGACAGCCAGGCGAAGTTTCAACAACCAAAATTCATCCTCTGCCCTTCGGATATTGAGGACCGCATGAACAACGATACCTGTGGCGGAGGTGGCGGCTGGTTGAATTCAGGCCGCGCGGGCTATCACGGCAACGGCGGCAGCGATGTGGGTGTCTATCCTCGGCCGGGCTCGGCAGATGAGGAGCAGAACAACGGCATCTTTGTCACCAATCGGGCCATCAAGATCAAGCAGATCACCGATGGCACTTCGAGAACGGCGATGTATTCCGAGAAGCGGCTCGGCGATGGCGACAAAGCTATTGTCGAAGTCCCCGGCGACTGGTTCCAAATTGGCGGCGCAGCGACGGTGGCTTCGATCGTCCCAGCCTGTCA
>CAZGMU010000621.1:0-2379 GCA_964526975.1 uncultured Planctomycetaceae bacterium | reverse complement strand
TCCGCGCGTCTCGATCGGTCGGCATAATCTGGAGTGCGGCTGCGGGTCCAGTGAGACCACCATCGGAAAGCGAGCTGACTGAGGGTCTCAGCGCCTTGGCAATCGGTTGGGCCTTGTCCTTTGCGCGCAGTTCGTCCGACAGCGCCTTCAATCCACGCCGCCGGATTGCGGCTGCCGCCTCGGGGCTGAGCCCCTCTTTGTCGGCTTGGTCACCGAGCCGGCCAATTGCCGTTGCGCGCGAAACCTCCGAACTTCCTTGCGCATGCGCAGCTGACAAAAATACGAACGGCAAAAACAGCGCGCATAGCACCTGCATGAACAGACCGGCGCATTGAGCGGCAAAGTTGCTTTGGTTTTCACCAAACACAGCAAGCTCTACTGTGCACATTCGATTGTGCATTGCTCACTACCCTTCTTGAAGACGCACGCTTCACACGCCGGACTGCTCCTGGACGGGCCCTGCTCGGGAAGGGCGGCAACGTCGAGGCCGCTTCTACCTGGTAGCCGCACATTTGGGTTGCCCGCAAGTGCCGCCTTGTGAGCGGTTTCCGCCTGCATGAGTTTGATCTGCTGATCAATAAGTTGCGTGTTGACTTCGGTCAGCTTGGAAAGATTGTTCGTTTGAGAAATCCGGACCTTAATGATCTGCCCCGGGATGGATGTTATCAAATTCACCGTATCGACCAACAACAACGATATTCCGAGAAGCTCCGAATCTTTTTCTACCTTGGCGTCGTAGAGCGCTCCGTCCTTGAACAGAAGCGTCGTATTATGCTTGGCGAAGCTTGATCGATTCACTCCAACCTGCAACACAGGCGAGAGCTGCGCGATCTCAACCTCCTTGAAGGCGTACAGTCGCCACTCATTTGCAAGGCGGTTTGGTCGAGCATAGACATAAAGCCTTACCGGGATCATCGGGCGGTAGACGACGCCGTCCACACTCCTGAACTCCCTCCCCCGATGCAGTCGCGGCTCTTCGTATGGCACCTCCTTCAATCCAGCTACTCCCTTGGCCAGAAGCTTGCAGTAGTCTTCATGTCTAAGTCCACCGGTCTTGCCATCGAGGACTAAACAATACCCAAAATCAGCTGCGAGTCGTGTGTTGATGCGCCCTGCTTGCGCAACATCGGCCGGATCATAGGTGACCTTGAGCAATGTCTTGTCCTCCCCGACGTTCAGCGCGCTGCGCGCGCGCATCAGGTCAGACGTCGTCTTGTCTCGAGGGTCTTGAGTAGCGACGACAAAGAGAGTCTTCACCAGAGTCGTTGCAATGTCCGTCGATTTGTCCAATGTGTTCGATGTCACAGAGGTCAACAGACCGCTTGCACTCCGATTGACGGTAATCGCATCATCCGAAGTTCCACTCATCCGAACGTCAAAGCAGAATCCCAGATTGGCATCTGCTTTGTGGATAGGCCCCGAAATATGAAGCGATACACCGTTCGTCTGTTGCCTGATCTCGGCAGTCACGTACGAACGCGCCAAATAGTAGCTACCAGCCTCCGTCGCACATTCCGGTTGGCCTTGACCCGACGTCCCGAGCCAAGTCGATTCAACAACGGAGCAACCAACTAAGCCACTGGCGATGGCCGCATAGGACATCGACCAAATGCGCTGTGCAACTCTCTTACGCCAGAACTGCATCTGGTATGACCTCGTCTCTCAATTCTTACTTACTGTGTCTTTGGCTTTTTGCAGCTCAACAAGTTTATCGAGATAAGCCTTCTGTTGGTTCAAGAGCGCTGTATGGGCATTTGCGATGTCCTTTTCATTCCTTGTTTGGTCAATTCGCACTTGGAAGATATTTGCGGGTAAAGCAGCAACGCTTTGCATCAAGATTAGAGGAAGCTGCACGATCGCCGCCACTTCGCTTGGCTTGTCGACGTAGGCTTGGGTCAAGGTGCCCGCATCGAAATCGAGGGTTACTTTATGATACACAAAGAAAGTTCGATCGACTCCAATGCGGATTAATGGAGACAAGTTCTCAACCTCAATCACGTCCTGCATAATCAGGTCCCACCCGCCAATCGCGAGGCGATTTTTCTTATGAAAGAGGTAGAAATTATACGGCAGGCGTGGTCGATAGTAGATGCCTTCGGAAAACGCTTTTATAGGGAGCACTCGTCCAGATTCGAGTGGCGAAATCTCAGGCGACAGACTGGCGAGCTTCGACCCAATTGCATTTAGGGTTCGGTATCGTTGTTTTTTGCGATAATCAAATGGGTTGTCGCAATAATTGTCTATGTCCCGCCACGGGACGATGCCTTCGAGTACAAGACAGAAGCCGGCGACCTTGATTGCTTGATTAACGTCAGCCGCATCGTCGGCATTGGAAGGATCGTACTGGCCGTCGAATATGATGGTCGGGGTTTCTCCGGG
>CAZGMU010000620.1:366-2400 GCA_964526975.1 uncultured Planctomycetaceae bacterium | reverse complement strand
TTACTTTTTTTCCGTTCAAGCGGAGTTCTTACGCATACATGGTCCCAAAGGTCAGTCTGCCGATGGATTCTGCGAGGCTAGGCTTGCCGACACCGCCTGAGAAGCTATGGCTAGGTTATGGCAAGACGATCGAAGAATGGTTGGAATCCGGCCGGCAGCATGTCAATAGGATGCGCGGCCTGCTCACAGAATCAGGTTTTCATTTCGACGATGGACATCGCGTACTTGAGCTGGGATGCGCGGCCGGACGTATGCTGCGGTGTCTTGAGGACGTTGCCGATCATTGCGAAGTCTGGGGCACCGACATCAGCGGCGAGCATATCTACTGGTGCAAGCAACATCTGAATCCGCCATTTCATTTCTTCATCACTACAACAACTCCGCACCTGCCGTTTGCCGATGGGTATTTCGACCTGATATACGCTGGTTCCGTCTTCACGCACATTGACGATTTGGCCGACACTTGGCTACTCGAGTTGCGGAGGCTGCTGAAGCCCGGCGGCCGACTCTATATTACGATCCACGACAACGATACAATTCGAGTCCTCAGCCAACATCGAGATCTCGATCTTGCGAGGACGCTTTATTGTCGTCGTGATTTCTTCGATCAGAACGACTTCGCGATGTTTACGATCGGCCGCTTTATGCGATCACAGGTGTTTTTCGATAGGGACTATCTGGTTCGCACCCTGATGCCCTTTTTTGAAGTTTGTTCGATTACTCCGGAAGCCTATGGTTTCCAAACCGGCTATTTGCTGAGCAGGCGATAACCGATCGGTTTGCCAAGGTTGCGATGACGAGAGTATCGATGACCATTGGAAAGGAAAGTGCGTGCCAACAGCAGAGGTGGGCAACCGGAGTTTCAAAGTCCTTGGACTTCGGACTGACCGTACACGCGGTTCTGCCTCCTCCGATTACCGGAATGACACTTTGTACCGAGTGTGTGGCTTTGGCGGTTGAGCGACGTGTTTCGGTCCAACGCTTCAATTGGTCGAACGGTTCAAAGAAAATCACAGGCTGGTTTCGCTGGGTCAAGGCGGCGCGGGCACTAGCGACGCCGGTTCGGCTACTAATGAGTCGACCGCCTAGGCACGGCGTGTTTTACATGCCCTGCAACTCCGGATTGGCAATCGTCTTCAACTTATTGGCACTCATTTCGGCTCGGCTTCGTGGGTATCGTTGCGTATTGCATCATCATTACTTCCGCTATGTTGATCGGTACGAACGAAGAATCAAGCTACTGACGAGGGTTTTGGGACCCAACGATTTGCAAATTGTCTTGTGCCCGCTGATGGAGGTCAAGTTTCGACAGCACTACGGCCAACACTTGCCATTAGCGGTCATGCCTAGCACGATTCAATTGCTTTACGCGCAGAGTCGGATCGTGTCGCCAATTCAACCAGAATCCGGCCTCGGCGCGGGTCCGTTTTGTATTGGTCACTTGACAAATCTGCAGTTGTCGAAGGGGCTGGATCTGGTTTTTGAGGTACTGCGGGCGCTGCGGTCCAATTCGAACGACGTCCGACTCATTTTGGCGGGACCGACTGACACGAAGGTCGAACAGAAACTGATCGCATCCGCACAGGCAGAGTTTGGCGATCGCCTTGACTATCGTGGGCCGGTTTATGGCGCCGATAAGCAACAGTTCTTTCGAGACATTCATGCCGTTGTTTACCCGACGCGAAACGACGCGCAACCGCTTGTAATCATGGAGGCATTTTCGCATGGGCGGCCTGTGCTCTCCTACGGACGCGGCTGCATTCCAGGCATGCTCCCACGAGACTCGTGGTCGATCCCCGCTGACGCCGATTTTGTGCTGCCGGCCGTCGAACAGCTCGAGCGATGGATCGCGTTTCCCGAAGAATATGCGACCGACTGTCGCGTTGCTCGCTCCGCATTTGATGCCGCAATTATCGAGTCACAAACGGCGCTCGACAATTTTCTCCACTGGATTTGTCTCGAACCAGACCATGGATTTGTCCGGTGCGGTGAAGTTGAAATCCCTCCTACATCACCTGATGGGGCATGACTCTC
>CAZGMU010000620.1:0-356 GCA_964526975.1 uncultured Planctomycetaceae bacterium | reverse complement strand
GATGCGAGTTCTTCGCGATGGTTTGTCTAGTCGAAACGGCCTCGTTCGAAAGGGTGCCCGCGGACTGCTCTTCGTACCGAAGTGGCTTGCCAGATTCCGCTCGGGCAGCGAAGAGCTCGCCTCGCGGCCGCCGCTGCTTGCCAATTCGTTTCCTAAGAGCGGGACTCATTTGCTTGCACAAATCGTTGAAGGTCTACCCGATCGCGCCAACTTCGGCGCATTCTTGGGTTCCGAACGAAGTTCCTTCCAGTTGCGGTTGCGAACGGTGGCCAATACCCGCCGCTTCATCCGCGGCTTCGTCCCCGGCGAGATCATTCGCGGTCACCTGTACTATGACTCGCTCTACGCCGAGGAGC
>CAZGMU010000619.1:0-2402 GCA_964526975.1 uncultured Planctomycetaceae bacterium | reverse complement strand
CGGGGCCAGCGGCCGAGGGAAGCAAAACCATCAAGCTGCAGGGAGACACGATCGAATCGGTCGACGCCTTCGTGAAAGAGGTGCGCGATCATATCGAAGGCTGGGGCATTGCGGGGAATAATTTGTATTGGCGGCCAGTGGTCGTGATGAACGTGCAACCAGACGGGCAACAGCGGGCCAGCGATTTGACGCGGCTGCTAAAGAACAGCGGCCTGGAAATCCGCCCTGAGGAGACCGCCAAGAACGCGCTGCAAGGGGGTGGCCATGAAACGCGTTGAAGTAGAGGCCGACCAGATGCCGGGCCAGGATTCGTTTCTCGACGTGATTACGAACATCGTCGGGATTCTGATTCTGCTGGTGCTGGTGGTGGGCTTGCGAGCCCAGCGTTCGGTGCAAAACGGCGGCGGCACGGTCGTTGCCGAACAGATGCAGACCCAGGACCAATTACGCAGCGTAACGAACAAGGCGCTTTCGACGGAGCTGAATGTGCGCGACCTCGTTCACCGCGTCGGCACCGCTTACGGAGAAGCGAACTTTCGCGAGGCCGAGCGACAGTTATTGAGCAATGCCATAGCCGAGGCGGAAAAAGAACTTGCGGCACGCCGCGCCAACTTGAGCGCGGACGGACAGCGCGACTTCGATACGCGGCAAAAGTTGAACGAAGCGCAAGCGCGGCTGGATGATTTGACACGGCAGCAAATTGCCTTGATGTCACAGGAAGAAGCGCCGGAGCAGCTTGAATGCCAGCCGACGGTGCTCGCCAAAGCGGTGACAGGCAAAGAGGTGCATGTGCTCTTGTCGGATGATTATGTGGCGATCGTGCCGTTTGACGAACTGATTGAGGAAATGAAGGAAGATATCGGCGCGAATATCTGGCGGCTCAAGCAACAAGACGAGATGGAGCGGACGATCGGACCGACGAACGGCTTCCGGCTCAAGTATGTGTTCGTGAAGGAAGACGTAATGCGGCAAAGCTCAGCCGGCACGTTTATGACGGGCAGCATCTCGCGATTTTCGCACTGCTACTTTTTGCCGGTTGCGACGCCCGTCGGCGAACCGGCCGCCGATGCGATGAAACCGAACGCGGAGTTTTTTCAGCACCTAAAGCGACTACGGCCCGAGGGAACCACCGTCACGATATGGACCTATCCAGGCAATTACGATCGGCTTCGCTTGCTGAAGCGGTCGATCCGGGAACTCGGGTTTCAGATCGCCGTTCGGCCGCTGCCCAAAGGAATGCCCATCGGTGCTTCGCGGCATGGCAGCGAGTCGCTCAGTGAGTAGGGGTTGGATGATCGGGTGGGGGATCGAATTCATTTGAATGAGTCAAGTGGAAAGCGGGCTCCGGATAGATCAGACCATCGGGGCATATCGCTTCTCAGTGCTTGCATTGGTAGTAGCGACAGTCGCTTTGCCGCCTACCCTGCCCTACTGGAAACGAGAGATTACGGTCCTCTATAGATAGAACCGCAAAATGCGCGCGAAACCCGACACGCATTCTGGAAAGAATCTAGAAAAACCCTGTGCGAGAGAGGCTTGGGCTTAAAGCGAGCTAAACCGCAAGCGATTGAGTTGCCGATTTTTGATGGTTTGCTGATCTAGCAGCTTGGCTCACGTTCGGCCCGATACCGAGAAAGAGGCGAACGGTTAGGCGGCTTTTTGCCCGGGCGGTTGCTCGGGGTTAAAGAACTCGTGCAGAAGTAGAATCGCGACGCCGACGACCAGCAGAGAGTCGGCGATATTGAAATTTGGCCAGCGCCATTGATCGCTCGCCTGCCAGAGGACCCAGTCGCGGACGGCGTGCTTGGCTAACGGGTTCGTGTTGCCGGGGCCGAACCAGGCATCTCCAGAGAGGCCGAGGCGGTCGTAGAGGTTGCCGAGAATGCCGCCCATGATGCAGCCGAGAGAAAAGGTGATCCAAGCATTGCGGGCGCCACGGAACCAGAACAGCCAAACGGGGACGGCTACGGCAGCGATGATCGCGAGCACGGCAAAATAGGCGAACTTGCCCTGCCCCATGCCGAAGAGGGCACCCAGATTGCGGCTAAGCTGGATGCCGACGTGACCGGGCCAAAGCCAAGCGATTTCACCGGCTCGAAGACTTTCGGACGAGAAACACCAAGCCTTCGTCAGGAGGTCGGCAGCACATCCGATCGCGGCGACGACCACGAATAGCACATAGCGGCTACGAGGAATCGCGCTGCTGTGGGTCCCTGCCGCCAAGGGCGGGAGCGCAGAATCCGCTTTCATGCCTAGGGTGAAATCCATTTCACCTCCCATGGGTAGACGGTGCTACATACAAGGCGACTAGCGAGGGATTCGCTCGCCGCCGTTCTCTTGTCGTTCCGCACATTTGATGCAGACGGGAGTATAGGGGATGGCGTTCAATCGGGCCTTAGCAA
>CAZGMU010000618.1:1096-2409 GCA_964526975.1 uncultured Planctomycetaceae bacterium | reverse complement strand
TGACATCGGCGCAGAAGAAGGAGCACTACCAAGCGCTGGCTGAAGAAGCAAAGTATTTGCAACTGATCAATAAGCTAATACCGGTGGAACACATAGAAAGGGTTTTTTCGATAATTGCTACGGAATGGTCTAAGGCCATAGCAGTGACAGACCGCGAGCACCCGCCAGCAGCGGAGCGTTTCGTCGTCGCACTCGATAGCGCGAAGGAAATGATTGCGACGGAATTCGATGCTCATGTTGACAGCAGTGCCGCCAATTGTGCGGCCAACAATAAACCTGATCGAGCAAAGCAAGCCAAGGCGCGCAAGAACTCTAAGGCAGTTCGCCGAAGATGAAGTTGTTTTGCCGACTGGTCAATACGTTAACCAACCATTTCGATGTGCGCGCTCACCGTACACCGGCCTGCTGCTGGATGAAATCGATCATGGCGGCTGGTACATGATTGTGATTACAGCGCCTTCGCAGTCTGGTAAGTCTCTTTGTGGCTTCGTAATTCCCACGCTGCACATGGTGCTTGAGCGGCGCGAAGATACCGGGTTTGCGTGTCCAGAAGCAGACCTGCACGCGAAGAAATGGGAAAAAGACTTTTTGCCGGTAATGAAGGCCTCGCCGCGACTGCGGCAATTCATCCCGACGAAAGGACCGGGCAGCAAGGGCGGCGGAATTCGTGATGCGGTGCATTTCCCTGGTGGCTCTTCGATGATGTTGTTTAGTCGTGGAGGTAAAGACACGAACAAGGCGGCAGTGACCCTTCGGACGATGCACGTAACCGAGGCGGCTGGTTGGTCGGAGTCTGCCGAGACCAGCAAGGAAGGTGGGCCATTGCGGCAGTTAGCAGCTCGCATGCGCGGCTTTCCGCGCAAGCATCGACGCATCATCGTCGAGGGAACAACCACTATCGAAGGCGATTTGCCTTGGCGGTTGCGCGGTGAAGACAGCAAAGAGAAGTTGATAAGCACGCGGTCTCAGTTGCAGGTTCCGTGTCCGCACTGCGAAAGCTGGATATGTCCAGGGCGCGAGCACTTGCACGGCTGGCAGGACGCGGAGACCGAGGACCAAGCAGCGAACGAGGCGTTTTGGTGCTGTCCAGCGTGTGGCGAAGAGATCACCGAGGACGAGCGCAAAGTAGCAAACGTTGACATGCGATTGGTTCACCATGGCCAATCAGTAGATCGTCGTGGCCGTGTTGTTGGCGAGAAACCCAAGGTTAGCACGTTATGGTTTCGGTCGAATCAATTCAACAACCTACTGCTGCCGGTCGGGGATGCTGCGATTGACGACGATCTGGAACGCCGCCGCCAGCGTCTGAGCAA
>CAZGMU010000618.1:0-1086 GCA_964526975.1 uncultured Planctomycetaceae bacterium | reverse complement strand
CGATGCAGATCGAGGAGAACTCACCGGAGCGAGAGAATGCCGAAATGGAGTTGTGTCAGTTCGTACATGCGATGCCGTATCGGCCGAAACTGTTCGAGCTTCAACCATTGACGCATTCTGATATTTGTGGCCGGGGCATAAAGCTCAGTCGTCGCGTAGTTCCGTCAGGCACGACATGGCTTTCTCGTGGCGTGGACTGCGGCCAACGGCAGCTTCATATCGTCACGCGGGCTTGGATCGAGGGCGATGGCGTACCATCGTCGAGAGCCATTGATATGTTCACTGTTCCGGTCAAGAGCGAAGAGCGCGGCGTGCGGCAAGCGTTATTCGACGCGCTCTGCGAATTGCGTGATACGCCGGCGCTCAACGAATATCGCGCGCCTGACGGCAAGCCGCACATTGTGAACTTCAGTTTGGTGGATGCTGGTTGGCTCGAAGATGTCGTTTGGGCTTTCATGATCGACAGTCACCAGAAGGGCATCAAGGGTTGGATGCCAGTGCTCGGCCGTGGTCAATCGGCACCGCCTGGCAGTGGTGCTTACTCGCACCCAACGCCGGATAAGCTCACGGAAAAATCGCGGCTTCAATGGATCGGAGAGCAGTGCTATATCAGCAAATCAAAGCATGTTGGCTTGTCGTTTTGTACCGAGAATTCGGACGTGTGGAAGTCGTTTGTTCACGATGGTTACAAGACGCCGCCTGGCTCACCCGGTTCGCTGTCCTGTTTTGATCCATCGACGAAAGAAGACGAGGCGCTGCTTGTCACGTACCGTCGGCACTTACTCGCGGAGAAACGCGAATGGCGTGAAGTGCCGAAGCGCGGCAAGGTTGCCGTGTGGATCGACAGCGGCGCAGACGATCACTACTTCGACGCCGATGCGTACTCGTGCGTTGCGGCCAATATTCTCGGCGTTAGCGTTGTCACTCGCGTTCGGCCGAACGTAAGGCATGTTGCGCCGCGACCTGTCCAATCAATCACCATGCCGGACGGCCGGCCCTACATGGAAATGGGAGAATCGTTATGAGTTTTGATCCAGCGGAATTAGCTGCAACGAAGGCGCAGCCAAACACAAAGAAGAAAGCCAG
>CAZGMU010000617.1:0-2411 GCA_964526975.1 uncultured Planctomycetaceae bacterium | reverse complement strand
GGCGCGGCGGAGGGTCTGGGTGGATTTTCGTTGATCGCAGGCCATGCGGATGTAGTATTCGAAGGCACCGACGATGCGCTTCTCCACACGATCAGCTTTAAAGGGATCAGAAAGCTCGGCGCGGACGAGGTCGACGACTTCTTTCAGCAGCTCGCGGCCTTTGCGAGGGCTGAACCCGCCGCCATCGGGGCGGCCGAATTGTTCGGGGAAGGCACGTTCGAGGAACCAGGCGGCGGCTCGCCAGTGGGTGCCCATCGCTGCTTGCATCGCGCGGAGGGGGCTGAGACGGGCATGGGACTCGGAGTGGCGAATTTGCTCGGCGAAGTCGACGTTGCGCTCGGCTTCGCGGCGGATGGTGTTCACGGAACAATTCACGTACTTCGCGGCTTCGCGGAGGCCGCAGCCGCCGGCGATGAGAGCGCAGATTTCGCGTCGCTTGCCATCGTCGAGAACGCGCGGACGGCCGGGGCCGTGGAGAGTGGGGCGTGGTGGGCGCTGGGTGGATTCGGTTGAGGTGTGTGTGTCGGGCGATTGTTGGAGGTGCATGGGGGAACTCCGTGGGTTTGGGGGTGTTTGGGGAACGGGGAATTGGGAGTCGGGAGTGAGGAGCTGGACGCGCTGAACCGCACGCGGTGGGACGTGCGTTGCATGATGGTACATACGTACACTATTCACGTGGGGCAGCATAGCGGATGGGGTGGCCATTTCCTAGAAGATTCTTTTGCGAATTTTGTGTGGCCGAAAGTTGGGGATTGACGTGGTTTGGTCCGTCAATGGACATGACCACTTTCAGTTAGCTGAGACGCCACAAGACGGGGATTCGAATCGCGATCGCGATCGGCTGAATCGAGACAGAAGGTCTCACGCAGAGGCGCGGAGAAGTCAAGGACGAAAGAATTGAACCACAAAGACACGAAGGGCACAAAGACAGAGAGACGGAACGGTCAGTTGCATTGAATTCTATCTCGGAATCGTCTCTAGATGGCGCATGTAAAACAACCAGATGGTGGGCAGATAGGCGCTGCCAAATAGTCCGATCATGATTGCCCATGCAGCCGATCGTTTCGGCGAATGCCGCAGGCCGAATGTACCAAGCACTATGCCAAGAGGGCACAACAACAGGCCGAACGGCAACACCCACGTAAATGGTTCTTGCGCACAAATGAAGAGCAAAAGTACCCCGCTGGCGCTGACCAAGAGCGCGATATTTCCAAGTTTATTCTTGTTGTGATTACTGTCGGTCATTGCTGAATCGTGACAACTAGAAACCGTTGCAAGCATCACGGACCAACGAGAAATAAATTGAACCACGAAGGCATGAAGGACACAAAAAGAAAGGGGAAGACAAACTACGGGTAGCACCGAACGCAAGGGAACGTTTTGAAAGTGAGACCGCCAATCTCCACTAATCTTCGCTAATAAAGAACATAATTAGAGATTAATGGTCTATAAATTGAGCGCGTCGCATGTTCTTGCGCTGTGATCGGTTGACTAACGGGGAACTACTGGATTCTTCAGCGACCTGAGTATCGCTACGCCGATGCCGCCAACGGCGCCCAACACTCCACCGAGCAAGACGCCATAGAATATGGTTTCGATCGCGATGCCCCATGTAGGTTTTGGCGGCCATCCTCCTTTTGGCTCGTTGACGAACGATGAGGGTGGTTCCCACCTCCAGGCGTTCCACGCCGCCAAAAATGCGAAAAGCAATCCGATCACGCACGCCACGACAAAGGTCGAGGCTAGAAAACCACGGAGTACATACGCTGCATGGTCCCAGATATCAGGTTCTCTATCTGGGTTACTCGCTGCACGATATTGCATGTGTGGCCCTCGATTTCGATAGCTATCGACCTCGATCGTCAAACACGAATTCGCGATGTCGGAGACGCCAACTACAGCGGCCGGACGCAACTGACGCTGCGCCAGTAGTCGAACAGCGTTTCTGGGCTGTTGACGCCGCCGCCGAGGCCGGATTTGCCGATGCCGCCGTAGGGGACGCCGTGGGGGAAGACGTTGTGGGCGTTGATCCAGCTGTTGCCGGCGCGCATTTGTTCGGCGACGCGGGAGCAGCGGTTGAGGTCGGTGGACCAGACGCTGTTGGCGAGGCCGTAGTCGGTGCTGTTGACCATTTTCACGGCTTCATCTTCGTTGTCGAACTTGGCGAGGTAGGCGACGGGGCCGAAGATTTCCTCGCGGGCGGCGACGTTTTCGAGCGTGCCTTCCATGAGGGCGGGCTTCACGTAGTGGCCGGTTTTGCCGGGAACTTCGGCGGGGCCGCCTTCGACGACCATCTTCGCGCCTTCTTTGGCATTGAGCGCTAAGGGCTTCTCGCACAGCACGTGCTTGCCGGCGTTGAGCGCAGCAATTGTGGCCGGCGCGTGCAGGAAATTGGGAGTCGTTACCGAGAC
>CAZGMU010000616.1:2186-2411 GCA_964526975.1 uncultured Planctomycetaceae bacterium | reverse complement strand
CAATCTCTTCACGCGCTCGGCAACGAAGGCGAACTCGGTGTAGATCGGCTTTTCCACCCAAAGGGTACCGTCGTTATCAAAGACGGCGATGCGCTCGCCCGGAGTAATGAAATCAAGGCTGCCGGTCGTCGTCGTCGCGGCAACGAAGTCGACGATGGCCCGTTTCGCCGCGCCGGCGTTCCAGGATGGTAGTGGGTCGCCGGCTGCCATCGCTGCCGGGCCGGA
>CAZGMU010000616.1:0-2153 GCA_964526975.1 uncultured Planctomycetaceae bacterium | reverse complement strand
TAGAGCGGCGTTGCGGGCACTCATCATATTGTTTCGCTGCCAAAGAGACTGCCCGCCACTGCCGAAGCAGCGACGGGCGAGTGGCAGCGGAAAACCAGCATTAGCCCAAAGCTCTTTGAAATTCTTATCCATCGCTGCTCGTCATGACTCTTGATATTTACAAGTATCCCCCGAGCTAATCAGAATAAAAAATTTCTCTTTGCGGTGTGGCGACGCTTTTTTGACTCGCCCAGGAACTAAACCTGTTATTGCGGCAAACTATAGGATTATTTGGGCCATATGGATCGGCACTCTCGTCCCTGCGCATCCCCCCGGATCTCGCTGCCAACGGAGTCGAGCCAACTTCTCCGCCGTCAACACAGTATCCACGCCTCCCTTCTTTCGTAGCGCCAAGCAGTGGCCGCTAAAATTTGGGACGACTATAAAAATCCATGGATTGTATAGCACTTGCGCCGCAATCGCATTCACTCCCCCGCCACCCCAACACGCTGCGTTTTTTATCTTGTTCGTTGTTCGATAGCCAAAAACTCCAATGATTAAACATTAACAGGTAAAGACCGAGCCTGGAAGCTCTTATCACCAAAAATGCAACCTGCTTAGAGAAAACAGTGGTGGATTCCGCGAACGGGACCGGCGCTCTTCATAATTCCCAACCCTCTGGAGTGGGACTTTGACCGTCTGTTGAGAAGTGCCGTCTAGAATGCCAGCCGCCAACAACTCGCCAGCGCACCGCGCTTGAGTCCTTCGGCATCCGATAAACAGCAAGCCCTGGCTGAATCGACATGGGTTACCAATGGGTTGAACATTCCTTGACGCGCGAGGCCACGTAGAAGTGACCACAACCAAGGCGATGACGGACCGATCGGAACAGAGCGAATCGTCGCACACCAGCGAGACCTGTCCCACCCCGCCCTGCAATGGGCACGCACCGATAGCCGAGGACTCGTCAGCGGGCGTCCCGCCTTCGCCGTTGCCGGCCCCGCCGGGAAGCAGCGAGCGCGAGCATCGGCTGCAGGACTTTGCCTCGGCCAGCTCCGAGTGGTTCTGGGAGATGGATACCCGTTTGCGATTCGTCTGGTTCTCGGAAGCCGCCGCCACCCGGGTCGGCGTGCCCATCGCCAATATGCTCGGCCGCACCCGCGCGGAATTAGGTGCCGACTGTTCAGAGCGCGAAAAATGGGAGCAGCATCTCGAAGATTTGCACCAGCATCGGCCGTTTCGTGACTTCCGGTATCGCATTCGAACCTCAAACAACGAGGTCGTATTTATCTCCGTAAGTGGTGTGCCATACTTCGATTCCGCGGGAATGTTCTGTGGCTATCGGGGTACCGGCTGCAATGTGACCTTAGAGGTCAAGGCCGCCCAACGCATCAGCGATGCCGAGGAATGCCTGCGCCTGGCGTTCGATACCGCAGCCAGCGCCCTTGGCGTTACCCGCCTCGAAGACGGCCTGTTTCTGACCGCTAACGACGCCATGTGCCGGCTGGTCGGCCACACCAAGCAGGACATCATCGGCCGCACATCGATTGAACTCGGCTTTTGGGGTTCGGCGGAAAAGCGGCAAGCTTGGCGCGAACTCCTGTCACGCAAGCAAAATCTGCGGGACTTCGAGATTCAATTCGTCGATGGCTTCGGGCAGCCGCGCTTCGGGCTGCTCTCGGCGAGCATTTTCCCCCTTCACGGCGAACCTCACGTTCTCATCAGCATCGACGACCATACCGAAGCGGTTCGCAGCCGCTTCGAGATCCGCAAGCTGTTACAGGCGCTCGAACAGAGTTCGGCGGCGATCATCATCACCGATGCCACCGGTGCTATTGAATATGTGAACGCCAGTTTCGCGACGATCAGCGGCTATACCCTGAGCGACGTGCAAGGCCGCACACCGCGGATTCTGCAATCCGGCCTGACCGCCGAGTCCGAATACCGGCGTCTTTGGACCACCATCCAATCCGGCCGATCATACCGGGGCGAAATCTGTAACCGTCGAAAGGACGGAACCTACTACTGGGTCAGCGTGCAGATTGCTCCCGTTAAGGGCGACAACGGCGATATCACCCACTTCATCAGTGTCGAAACGGACATCACCGACCGGCGCCACGCCGAGGGAGAGTTGCGGGCCAGCGAAGAGCGCTTCCGCTCGCTGGTCGAATCCT
>CAZGMU010000615.1:0-2414 GCA_964526975.1 uncultured Planctomycetaceae bacterium | reverse complement strand
CTGGCCGGCGCGTCCACAAACTCGCCCAGGACGATGACTTTGAGCTGCTCGTCCACGCCAATACCAACGGCTACGAGGTGCCTAGCGAAGTCGAAATCCGCTATCGCCTTGCCGATGGCCGACGAGGTCGCGACATGCTCACCCGCGTCGGCGACACCTCGACCAGCCAAGGCGATCATCAACTGTTTCGCTACACGTTCAAACACGTTGTCGGCAACATGGACTTCGACATCGTCGGTGGCGACGACCGAGTCCGCGATCTCCATCTACAGGTAGTCGATCGGCCCGAGTTGGCAGCGATCGAATTGGAATGCACCTATCCCGAGTACCTGGGCCGGCAGCCACGCCGCCTGCCGGTCACCGGCGGCATGCGCATCCCCGAGGGCACCCGCATCACGCTCCACGCCAATGCGACCAAGCCGCTCACCGCCGCCCAGATTCACGCCACCAAAGACAAAAAAGACACGTCGCTCACGATCACCGACAGCAACTCACAAAAACTAGATTACGACTATGGAACACTCGCTGCCGACGATGTGCTGCTGGTAAGCGTCACCGATATCGACGGCGTCGCCACTCGCGAACCGTATCGGATCTCTCTCTCGGCAATTCAAGACGAAGTGCCACAAGTCGCCGTGCGACTCGCAGGCATCAGCACGGCGATCACATCCGACGCTATCCTTCCCATCGTCGGCAAAATCACCGACGACTATTTTGTCGATCGGGCGTGGTATGAATTTCAGGTCGATAGCAGCCCGGCGAATACGCGCCCACTTCCCCCATCCCCCACCGGTCAACCGGCCATCGATAAGTTCGATGCCTTCGATACCCGTGCCGTTGATCCCGCCACGGGCAAGCGTGCGCTCGAACTGAAACCCAAGCAACGGCTCACGCTTACACTCAAGGCCTCCGACCGATATGACCTCGATGCAGAAAAGCGACCTTCCCAGGAAGCGCCTCCCCATGCTGGCAGCAGCCAGCAGTTCTCGCTCGAGATCGTCACGCCAGCCGAATTACTCGCGCTCTTGGAACGGCGCGAGCTCGCCCTGCGCCAGCGATTCGAAACCCTCTTCGAAAAGATGACCGACACACGGAACCTGCTCAGTCGCGTCGGCGCCGACGAAGCGGCGCCTAAGCCCACGGAACCGCCCACCGCCCCCGACAAAACGACGGGCTCCACTGGCGATCCGGCAGCTTCCAATGCCGAGCGATTGCTATCGCGCTCTCGCCTCCGCATTTCCGGCTCATTGCAAAATGTCATCCAATCGGTCGACGAAACCAAGGGCGTTGCCGAAGCATTCGACGACCTGGGCCAGGAGCTAATCAACAATCGCATCGACAATTCCGATTTGAAAAGCCGCCTCGGGGAACAAATTGCCCGTCCGCTGCATCAAATCGCAGAAGAACGTATGCCCCAATTGGTTACACAGCTAAAATTGGCAGAGGAGCAGATCGGAGATCCAACCGCCTCGTCCAACGAATTGAAAAAATCGACCGCCCTGGCCGATCAGCTTTTGGTCGAGATGCGTCGCGTCCTTGATCGCATGCTCGAACTGGAAACATACAACGAAGTGGTCTCCCTGCTTCGCGACATCATTTCCGACCAGGACCAAATCAACAAACGCACGAAAGAGCAGCAGAAAGACCGCCTCCGCAGCCTGTTCGAGGAATAAGGCGAACAGGCGCATCAACCAACCCTGCGAACTTAGGCATCACCGCCTGCACCTTCCAGAAGCAATGGACAACGGATCGATACCGTCATGAAAAGCATCGGCATTTATTGCGGCATTGCGGCGTTCCTGCTCATGTCGGCAGGCATTGCCTACTGCCAGGAGCCACCCGTTCCCAACGATGGAACGCTGCCTCCAGCACCGGCTGGCGAGCCAGTTGCCGAGCCTGAATCGCTGCCCACCGCCGATTCGACCGATACATCGAAGCTGGATGAAAAACCGGCTAAGTCTTCCACCACAGACCAACTCTCCGTTGATCAGGGTCGCCTGGCCGATCGGTTCAAGCGGCTCGAAGAGGTTATCGGCCGCCTGGCCGAGCTATCGGCTCCCACCGACCCGCGCCGGGCCAAACTCCTCCGCGACGCCATCGCCCAAAGCCGCGAGCACGACGTCAACACCCGTTTCGAGTCGATCATCAAACTCCTGCAAGACGAACGTCTTTCCGTCGCCTCGACCAATCAAACCGAGTTGCAAAAGGAACTCGATTCGCTCCTCGCCCTCTTGCAAAAGGCCGATCGCGACAAGCAGCTCTCCAACCAGCGCGAGCGAGTCAAAAACTACATCAAGCAGGTTGACCGCATTCTCCGCATGCAGAAGGGTGTTCGCGCCCGGACCGAGGGCGGTGACCAACTCCCCGATGTCGGAAAAGAGCAAGAAAAAATCGCCACCGATACCGACAAGCTC
>CAZGMU010000614.1:1751-2427 GCA_964526975.1 uncultured Planctomycetaceae bacterium | reverse complement strand
CAACAGCGGCATGATGACGGTGGGGCCGGTGACAACGAGAATGCCGGCGAACAGCAACGCCACCGGCCAGGAGAGTCCCGCCGCGTAGTGGCCGGCGATGCCCCCCAGCAGCCAAGCGATCGGGGCGCCCAGCAACACCAGCCGGCGCACCCCCGGGCCCGCTTCGCGCAGCTCGTGGAGATTGAGGTTCAGCCCGCCATCGAACAGGATAATGGCGACGGCAGCGGCGATGATCGGCTGGAGCAGCGGGCCGAAGTCCGCTCCCGGTGAAATCACCCCGAGGGCCGGGCCCAACAGCAACCCGGCGGCCAGCATCAGGACGATGGCCGGCATCCGGAGCCGCCACGCCAGCCACTGGCTGCCAACACCGGCGAGAACGACCAAAGCCAGGACGACCAGCAGGGATTTTTCCACAGAACCACCTCGCGCGGCTGTCCGCCCCGGGGACAGCCCGCGAGGACGGCATGAAAAAGGCTACCGCGAGTAAAACTCGATAACGAGGTTTGGTTCCATCTGCACCGGATACGGAACGTCCGCCAGTTTCGGGGCGCGAACGAAGGTCCCCTTCATCTGGTTGGTATCGAAGCTGACGTACTCCGGCACATCGCGCTCCGGCGACTGCATCGCTTCCAGCACCAGACCCATCTGCCGCGCCTTGCTGCCGAGTTCGATGACG
>CAZGMU010000614.1:0-1718 GCA_964526975.1 uncultured Planctomycetaceae bacterium | reverse complement strand
ATTGACCCGGTGGCCGTTGACCTTGATGTGGCCGTGATTGACGAACTGGCGCGCCGCGAACACCGTCGGCACCAGCTTCATCCGATAGACGACCGTATCGAGGCGCCGCTCGAGAATGCCGATCAGGTTCTCCGAGGTATCACCGGTGCGGCGGACGGCTTCGGCGTAATAACGGCGGAACTGCTTCTCGCTGATATTGCCGTAATAGCCCTTCAGCTTCTGCTTCGCCATCAGCTGGGTGCCGTAGTCGGTCGGCTTCTTGCGACGCTGGCCGTGCGCGCCCGGGCCATAATCGCGGGAGTTGAGCGGGCTCTTCGACCGGCCCCACAGATTGACGCCGAGGCGCCGGTTGATCTTGTACTTCGCTTCGATGCGTTTGGTCACGACGAACTCGTTTCTGTTTGCACGATTGTTTGTTGTCCCGGTAGGCCCGCGGCCCGGTCAAAAAAACACCGGTCCCGGGCGGGGTCGAAAACCCACGTTTCCAGGAGTGGGCGGGGATTTAACCCAACGGCGAGTGCTCTGTCAAATATCGCCGCCCGCCGCTCGCATCTCCGCCGGCTTCGCGGCCTCCTTTGGAAGTGCTTTCGCCCCATAAGCGATCGTTCCGCTGGCGTTGGAGCGCTTTCGCAGACATAGGATGGAGCGAACACGGCGTCGACGCACCGAATAGACGATCCTAACCTGAACCGGCTATTGTTAGCGACTTACGCAATTGGCGGGAGTGGTGAAGCGGTAAGAACGCATCGTTTGCCGACCTTAAGGAATGAACGAAGTTTATATTCGCCGTAAGGATAGTGTAACCACAAGACAATTTGTCGGGGGGCTAAGGAATGGGGGATCAAGGCTCGGGCACCCAGAACATTGGGGGGATCGCCGTTGCAATTGCCGCGCTCATTGGCATTCCAACGGCCATCGTAAATACGTTTGATTCGCTCTGGCTCGGGCTAATCGTTGCCACCATTCTCGTAATCGCGCTTACTTTCTGCACGGCAGTTGGTCAAAAACTGACCGAAAAATGGGCCGGCCCCGTCGCCGACGGGATTCACTGTCTTAGTGCCAGGCTCTTTTCCGGTTACCGGCGGTACTATTTACGGCATGCAATCGAGTTCGAGCATCGAAGTTTCGATGTCAAAGGACTGAGCACTCAAAACACCTACACCCTCGAACTCGAGCGCATCTTCGTCGATCTTAGCCTGGCGCCGATTGCGCCGCATCAGGTCTCGGGCAATCCGATCAACGACCTGCCAAAGGCGCTGCAATCCGGGCGCCATTCGATTTGGCAATACCTCCAGTTACAAAATGGCGAGTTGCCGCATTTGGCGGTTCTGGGGGCACCGGGTTCCGGTAAGACAACACTGATGAAGTATATGGCTTTATCGCTGGCTTTGAAGCGGAAAGCCAAGGTGTCGCCAGATCTCCCTGATCTCCTTCCCATTCTGTTGTTCCTGCGGGATCATGCCAAGGCGATTGCCGAACAAGCTGACTACACCCTGATCAAAGGGATCGAGACCGAAATCGCACACCTCGGGCGGAAGCCGCCTGTTGGCTGGTTCGAACAAACACTGAAGCGTGGTCGTTCCCTCATCCTGCTGGATGGACTCGATGAAGTGGGCGAACCTGATCTCAGGCGAAAAGTGGTCGCTTGGGTGGAAAAGCAATTGCACGCCTATGGTCAGATGCACGCCTATGGTCAGAACCCTTTCGTCATTACCTCT
>CAZGMU010000613.1:0-2436 GCA_964526975.1 uncultured Planctomycetaceae bacterium | reverse complement strand
TCGTAGTCGTCCGGCAGGTTCTCGGCCATGTTGAGCAGCCGCTCGAAGTCGTCTTCGTTGTTGCGATCATCTTTGACGACCAGCTCGCGCTCGGTATCCGCGACGCTGCTGCGGGCCTCGGCGGCATCGCCTTCCTCCTCGGCCGTGGTTTCCTGTTGGTCGAGATCCAACTCGACCGTTTCGAGCATCTCGTTGGTTTCCATTTCGTGCTCGATGCGCTCCTGCAGCGCCATGAGCGGCAATTGCAGGATTTCCATCGACTGGATCATCCGTGGTGCAAGCACCTGCTTCTGAGCCAGTTGCATTTGTTGGCCAAGAGATAGTCGCATGAAAAGCTCGGTGTCGAAGTGTGCGCCAGTGGTGTTTACCAGTGCGCTATTTAGCATACCGCTCGGCCTCGAACGAGGTCAAACTGGCAGCTACCATTCTATTCTAGCATCTGAATTTCCAAGCCAAGGATTTGCAAAATCAAGTCAGAAAGCAACTTGCCAAGTTACCTATTCATCGCACAAAAGAAAGGATGCTGACTAGCCTGGGGTTTGGCGGCGGCAACGCCGCATCCTCACCATCCCGCTCAACCAGCCACTGCCCACTTCCCCATTAATTGCTCTTGCTAGATTTGATCTCCATCCGGATTGCCACTTGGCAGTTGAGACAAGATATCGGCGAAACCGCCGAGCGGCAGGCCGCCCGCCAGGCCTTGAATCGCCTCGGCGTGCAGTTGCTTGGCTTTTGCCTGGGCGGCATTGATCGCGGCCGGCAGCAAGTCCTCGATCATTTCGCGATCGCCCTTGGCAACTAGCGGAGGATCGATCCGCACGGCGAGCACATCCCCCAGCCCGTTCACATCCACCTCCACCAACCCGCCACCGGCCGCGCCCGTGGCCTTCTTCGTTTTCAGCTCCGTCTGAATCGCCTGCATCTTCCCGCCCATCTCCTGGGCCTGCTTCATGATCGCGCCAAGGTTGGCCAGATTTCCGAGTCCTTTGAGCACTTGCTTGTTCCAGGTGTTTTACTGTTGAAAGAGAATAATTTACCACGGAGGCACGGAGGGTACAGAGAAAGCTATGTAACCGCTAATGAACGCTAATAGTCGCTAATAATGTTGAATGGTTTGCTTTCACTTCTTTGTCAGTTTTGTCAGCGAGCTATTAGCGCTAATTAGCGGTTCCCTCGGCTTTACTTTTCCATGATTTTCCGTGCCGCACGGCGGTGAACATCCAAATCTCAGCTCGATTTACTTTCCGGCGGCGTGTAACGCAACTTATCGGGCGCCACCTCGAAGAGCTCCATCGCTCGTTGAACGAAGGGCTGTTCGGCCACCTGGGCTAATTGTTCCCGTCGTGAAATTCGCGATGTGGGGGCGACGTCACCTTTCGGCAGGCTGCCGTTGGCCATGGCCTGCTTGAATTGTGCCAAGACCGACTCACGCTCATTGACCGGTTCTGGCTGTTCGTTGGCTTCGACCGCCGGCGGTTTGGTGACGTGTGGTGTATCGTGACGATGAACGATTTCCGCGGGGGCCGTGATAGGAGCGGGCGCTGGCGGGGCAGGTAGCTGTGGCGGTTCCGCGACGGCAACGGCCACCGGGGGCTCTATTTCACGCACAGGAGGCGGGCTCGCCGGGGGGGCGAGGCTCGGAGGCGTTGGCCGCGGCTCAGCGTTTTTTTTTAGATCGATTTGCGCCTGTAAGCTGGCCTGCAGGCTACCGACAGGCTGCGGCTGGGACGGCATTGCCGCAGTTGGCTTAGCGGGTAGTTCGCCAGTGTTGCCACGCAACTCGGCTATCAGTGCCGCGAGGTCGTCCATCTCGCCGATCTGGCAAATTCGCACGATCGCCATTTCGACCAGCGTTCGCGCGTGCATGCTCACTCGCAGCCGTGCGCTCGTGTGATCGAGGATTTGGCCGATCGCCAGGACCGACGAAAGCCCCAGTTGGCGGCCCACTTGGGCGACCTCTTCCGCCTGCGTCGGCAGCGCGTAAAGCAGTTGGTCTGGTCCGCAGCCGACGGCCGTGGTCATGACATCACGAAAGTAGCCCACTAGTTGGTCGAGCAACAAACCGACTTCGACTCCGCTTTGAATCGTCGCATCAAGTTCAGCGAGGGCGGCCGAGGCATCGCGAGCGACTAGGTGCCGCACGAGGCCGTTGAGGCGCTCCGCTGGGGCAATGCCCAGGAGTTGATTCACATCGGCGGCCGATATCTGCCGATGCCCGACTGCTAGCAGCTGCTCGAGCAGCGACTGGCTGTCGCGCATCGAACCAGCCGCCCTGCTGGCTAGAATCTGCAACGCATCCGGCTCGACGGCCACACCTTCCGTCGCGGCGATCTGCGCAAGGCGGCTCTGGATAGCGCCCGCACTCACGCCCGCAAAGTCGAACCGTTGGCAGCGCGACAAAATCGTGATCGGTATCTTCTGCGGTTCGGTCGTCGC
>CAZGMU010000612.1:1793-2439 GCA_964526975.1 uncultured Planctomycetaceae bacterium | reverse complement strand
TGGGCCTGTTCTAGCTGAGCGATCGCCCGCACACCGCTTTGACGCGCCTGAATCGCACTCCACACCGCCTCGCGCCCCACGCCGATTGGCGAGACGATTCCGACGCCGGTAATGACAACTTCTCGTTCGGTCACGTTGCGTCCCGGCCGTCAGATAGTGCTGACGATGTAATGAAAAAACCACGGATAGTCGTCGGACACGAAGGCCAACCAGGGAGTCACAGCGCGAATGAGTCGAGACCATGCGCCGACCGGCGCAATCGCTCCACTCCTGGCATCCGGGCCTCCCTGTCCTGGTTCCTCCGCGCTCCGCGCCTCCGTGGTAGATTCTTCGTAAATATCTTCGTAATTATAACTCGAAAAGAGTACCCAGAAGTCAACAACGAATCATAACTTCGAGACTCCGCCGGCGGCAAACTAGGAACCACCGGAACGATCCAAATGTCGCACCTCGGGCCTGACCTGGCGAACCGCTGGGGCCGTTACGAACCGCCGGGTTTACCGCGAGCCCCTGGGTTTATCCCAGCGGGGTCCTGATGGAAAGGCAGAGAGGAAGGAAAGACTTAGGAACTCGAACGAAACCATCCGCGGAGAGGGGGACAGTCCCCGACGGTTTTGTTGGAGTTCCTTAAAGACAGCGGGGGTAA
>CAZGMU010000612.1:1428-1759 GCA_964526975.1 uncultured Planctomycetaceae bacterium | reverse complement strand
GCCGCTCGCCGGTGTTGTGACTCTTAGATATACCACATCGGCTCACGCTGCCCGGCCTGCTCGACGAGGTCCATCAGCGTGACGTCCAGCAGCCGGTCGCGCTGCATCTCGTCCAACTCACGACATAGTTTGAGCAGAGAACTCACAAACGGCGTATTCTTGGCCGCACTCGACGAGGGGCGCTCGTCCCCGTCGATCACCTCAATCACCTCGGCCAGCGTGATTTTCGCTGGCGGCCGCGCGAGCCGATAACCGCCCGCCGCGCCGCGCGTGCTGAGCACCAGTGACGCGCCTTTGAGTTGCAGAAGAATCTGCACAAGAAAACGGGAGG
>CAZGMU010000612.1:337-1373 GCA_964526975.1 uncultured Planctomycetaceae bacterium | reverse complement strand
CCCGACGAATATTCGGCCGCCAACTGCAACATCGCCAGGCAAGCGTATTCAGTTTTCGCGGAAAGCTTCATGAGGAGGATCGAGGGTTTAGAGTTGAGGATCTAGCGTGAGAAACTGAATGGACAGCTCAACTCTCGACTCTCTACCATCCACTCTCTAAATACCGCTGCCGTCTTGCTCGTTAATGGAATGCAGGCCGCACTCGGTCTTCTGCATACCGCTCCAGCGACCAGCGCGTTCGTCGGTCTCGCCCGCCGCCACGGCCCGCGTGCATGGCCAGCAACCGATGCTCGGGTACCCCTGATCATGTAACGGATTGTAAGGAATCGATTCGTCCATGATCCGCTTCCAAACGTCCTTCTTCGTCCAATTGGCAAGCGGACTGATTTTCACGAGGCCGAACTTCTTATCCCAACCGACGATCTTGGCCTGCGCCCGATCGGCGCTTTGATCGCGGCGAATGCCACTCATCCAGGCGTGCATCACCTGCGAAGCACGCTCCAGCGTCTTGATCTTGCGATCGGCGCAGCATTGATTCGGATTCGTGCGGTACAGCGGTCCGCCATGAAACGCTTCGTACTCGGCCACCGACAGATCAGGCGTAAGCAAATCGACCTCAATGCCGTACTTCTCGGCGATGCGATCACGCAGGTCGAGCGTTTCCTGAAACTGGTAACCAGTATCGAGGTTGAAAACGTACGTCTCCGGAGCGATCTTAGCGAGCATTGCCAGAATGACGCATCCTTCGGGGCCAAACGCCGTCGCCATCGTCAAATAGGGGGCGTAGTGCTCCACTCCCCAAGCAATGATCTCCTCCGGAGAGGCCTTTTCCAGCCGCTGGCTGGCGGCCGCCAGCTCTTCGAGCAGCTCGGGCGTTGGCGTTAAGCGCTGAAAGCCCGCTCCACGCTGTGGCAGGCCCTGTGTACGATTCGGAACGGTTTGAGCGGTGTCGAACATGGCCAGCTTCAAATTGCTGGAACTCATCGCTGGACGCAGCGGTTTCGGTTCCAGCTTGAGATCCGATTGAGTTAAGATG
>CAZGMU010000612.1:0-260 GCA_964526975.1 uncultured Planctomycetaceae bacterium | reverse complement strand
AACGGTTAAGACGGCTGCAATGTCCCAGAAGCCCACGATTTGCTGACAAAAACTGGTATTTTGGGGCGGCCTGGAAGACTGCGGCACGCTCGATCGACGCCCGCGTCTGCTCGGACAGAGTAGAGGGCGGAGCGGGAACGACTAAGCAAACGCGCCACCGGCGGTGAAAGCCAAGCGTTCGGCGGTATGCCAGCATCCTAAGCATCTTCGTGCTTAAGCCGCGCGATCGCCTTCAAGAATTGCGCAACCGACTGGAACCG
>CAZGMU010000611.1:0-2440 GCA_964526975.1 uncultured Planctomycetaceae bacterium | reverse complement strand
CGTCCATCCCCTTCGGCGGCCGCACGGCCATCGAGGCGTCCTCGGGAAACGGCAAGTTGAACGGCCCATACTCCGAACCGAAGAACCCGCCCGTCGTGAACGCCTTGAGTTCCTCCGATTCGCCGTTTCCTTCGAGTCGCTGACCGATGTTGATGAACGGCGGCATCACCGGATTGATCGGCCCGAGAACACGGGCCATCCACGCTCCGATATGGGGCGCCGCCACGGTCTGCGGCGGCACGTAGCCGGTGTGCCAGTGGTACTGATGCCGCGAGTGTAGGATGTGTCCCAAATCGGGCAGCACGTGCGATCGAATCAGCGTCGCCCGATCCATTACCTTGGCAACGTTCTCCAAGCCTTGCGAAATCTTGATGTTGTCGACCGCCGTATCGATTGCCGGGAACGTGCTCATCACCTTCTCGACCGGCAGCCCCACTTCGAACGGTTGATAACGCTTCGGATCAAACGTTTCCGGCGCGGCCATGCCGCCACCCATCCACAAGAGAATGCACGAATCGGCCTTGGCCTTGGGCTGCACGATTGCATCGGCACGCAGCAACTTCGGCTCACCAGCCATCAGCGCCGCCGCGCTGGCCGCCGCCATCGCTCGCAAAAACTCGCGCCGAGTCTCACGCTGAACCTGGTTCTCAATCTGACCATGTCGACGATGGTGATCCATAACCACAATTCCCTAAAACAATCCCGAATCAAACATTATGAAACTATGTTCCAACGGCCGGCACGATTAATGGTCTCACGCAAAGGCGCGAAGGCGCAAAGAAAAAAGCATATATGCAAGAAACACTAGTCTGCGACAATCGTCACTAATGTGAAGACACCCATTAGTTAATCGATTAGTGAAGATTAGCGTCAATTAGTGCTCCCTGTCTGTCTAATTTCTTTGCGCCTTCGCGCCTTTGCGTGAGTCTCTTCGAACGTCAAATACCCATTACCGCACAATCTGGAACTCAGGCAGCATCATCACCGCCCACAACAAATCCTCAACGCCCTCCGGCGTCGGTGGGTTGTGCAACAACTCGAGCGCTGTCGCTCGCTCGTCTGCCGTCGGCGACCGCGACAATGCATAATTATATAACCAGTCCACAATCGCTTCTGGCCGCTGCCCCTCGAATCGTTTTACGAGATTCGCCGCTCCGCGACTTAGCGTCTCCGCAAACAGCGGACTGTTCGCCAAATCGAGCGCCTGGAGCGTCGTCAAATTGGCGGGGCGGTCGGTCACAACCTGCTCGCGGTTCGGCCGGCCAAGAGAGCGCATCAACATATCGCTCGCCACCAGTGAGGCACGGTACGATTTGTGACTTGCTTTCTCTTCCGCCGTGAGCATACTCTCCGCTCTCTTGTGCGACTCCTTCGGATTGGTATCCGTGATCTCCCACAACGCATCGACAAACTGCTCGGCCGTCATCCGCTTCGGTAGCGGCCCGGAGTACACGAAGTCAGCCGCTATCGGTTCGGCGTCGAGCGCCGCGGCCTGCGACTGGTACGCCTGCGAATTCATGATGAGCCGCAATGTGCTCTTGAGGTCGTAATGATTGTCCGCAAGCTCGACCGCCAGGTAATCGAGCAGGTCGGCACTCCACGGCTCGGTCTGCATCGCATCGACTGGATGGACGATCCCGCGTCCCATCAACCGATGCCAAATGCGATTCACGATCGTGCGGGTCAGTCGGCCGTTCTGTGGGTCGGTCATCAACTCGGCGAGCCGCTTTAGCCTTCCGTCGCGGGGGAGTTTCGGGTCGATCTGGCCCAGTTCGGGAAACATCCAAGCCGCGTCGGCTTGCTTCCCGGTCGGCTTGTCGCAGCGATACATTTCGAGGGGCCCATCGGTAGAGCACGCGGCCAGACCATAAGTCTGCGCGAGCGTCCAGCGGTCGATAAAACTGTCGTGGCAGGACGCACACTTCATGTTCATGCCCAGGAACACTTGCGACACGTTCTGCGCAAACTGAATCTGCGTCTTCTGGCTCGCGTTCACGTTGCCGCGCCACTTAATGCCGAGAATGAACCCCTCCGACTCGGGCGACGGCGCGATCAGCTCGCGCACAAACTGGTCGTACGGCATGTTGGCCACGAGCGCACGGTACAACCACTTGCCAATCGGCTTGCGACCGCCGTCGATATAGCCGGTGCCCGCGTAGTCGTTTCGCAGCAAGTCGTTCCAGAACGACAACCAATGCTCGGCGTACGCATGATCGTCTGCGAGCAGCTTATCGATCAGTTGCTGGCGCTTGTTTGGATCCGTGCTGGCGATGAACTCCGCAAGTGCTTCCGGCGTTGGCAATGTCCCGACGACATCGAGATAGGCGCGCCGCAGGAACGCTGCATCATCCAGTGATGCTGGCTGCTTCACATGATGCTTCTCCAAGTAGGCATCGAGAATCCGGTCCCTGCCCGCGAAAGCCGAAACGAGCATAAGCAG
>CAZGMU010000610.1:0-2455 GCA_964526975.1 uncultured Planctomycetaceae bacterium | reverse complement strand
GACGTAATTTTGGCCGGTTTCAGAGCACAGGTAACCGGGCGGGTTGGGTCGACCTCATGCGCGAACGCCACGATGCTCTTGAGTTGTTCGAGGAACTCCGGTTTACCCTGATTGGAAACTTCGTTGCCCACACTCCACAGGATCACCGAGGGGTGGTTACGATCTCGCCGGATCATGTCAGTGAGATCCCTTTGCCACCATTCCTTAAACCATGGGCCGTAAGGTGCATCCCATTTGTCGAAGGCTTCATCGATCACCACGAACCCCATACGATCGCATAAATCGAGAAGTTCTGGCGAGGGTGGATTGTGACTGGTGCGGATCGCGTTGCAGCCGATGGACTTCAGTACCTCTAGACGCTTTTCCCAGGCGCGAATGGGAACAGCGGCGCCGAGGCTTCCAGCTTCATGGTGAATGCATACCCCCTTCAGCTTGACTTGTTCGCCGTTGAGGACGAGGCCTTTGTCCTTGTCGAAACGAGCCTCACGGAGTCCAAACGTTGTCCTGTGCTCGTCGTAAATCGCCCGATCGTTTTTGAGCAGCGTCTCAACGGTGTACATTCTCGGGTTATCAATCGACCACAATTCTGGGACTGGTACTACTAGTTCCTGATCAAATTGGTGCTCGCCCTTAGCCGGAATTTGTTGGGTGGTCGAGTGCTCGGCGGCTACTTGGTTATTGGGGGCGAGTATTCTCGTGACCAAGGTACAAGTTCGAGCTTTGGTGTAGGAGCTTCGCACTTCGGTTCGGACGCGTACGGTGGCGTTGTCTTTGGAAATGCGCGGAGTGGTAATATTCGTCCCGCAGCTCTTCACGCGGAGCTTGTCGGTGACGGTCAAACGTACTTCACGGTAAATACCCGACCCGGTATACCAGCGGCAGTTGGGTTGGACAGAATTGTCGACGCGTACGGCGAGCACGTTGTCTTGACCGAGCTTTACATGCGGCGTGACGTCGTGTTGAAAGCTGATGTATCCGTTGGGACGACGGCCTAGGGAGCGGCCATTGATCCATACCTCGCTGTTTTGATACACACCGTCGAAGTCAATGAAGACTTTCTTTCCTTTGTTGCTCGTGGGCAGTGAAAAATGCGTGCGGTACCAGGCAACTCCACCAGGAAAGTAACCATTCTTGCTACCGCCGGGGTTCTTCTGATCCTTCGGTCCTTCGATGCTCCAGTCGTGCGGAACGTGAATGTCCTTCCATTTCGCATCATTGAAATCTGGACGATGAGCATCAGCTGGATCGCCTTTCGCAAACTTCCAGTTGAAAGCGAGAGGTCGTGTTCTGGGGGGCTGCAATTCCGTCGCAGCCATCGCAGCGCCCAATCGCAACATGTGGCAGGCTAAGATCGTCAGTAACAATGCAATTGAGTTGCGCTCAGTCATTCAAGAACACCGTGCATTGACTTATGGTTTGACGCTTTCTGACAAGGAGTTCTCCAGCCATTAGTCATTCAATTTACACAAGCTTCATCGCTAGGGGTACGCAGCCTGTTTGCCATCGCCGAATATACTGCCGGCCCCCTGGGATTACGCGATGCCGAATAGCCTGGCACAATTTTCCCCTAGCACTTTCTTCTCGTCGGCATCGTTGAGTTCGGCCTGGCGTATCACTTCAATCTGCGTTGTCGGCCAAACGTATGGTGCGTTGGACCCGAAAAGGACACGGTCAGCGCCGATTTCGTTTACTGCCAAACGAATCCAGTGAGGTTCCATCACTGCAGTTGTTGCAAAGTAAATATTTGGCGTCTGTCGGGCCGCCGCGAGTGCTTCGGTGACGTAATAGCGGTAACCCATGTGATCCATAATCACAGGTACCTCGGGAAAAGCCTGCGCCAGTACCGCGATCTCGAGCGGATGAGCGAGGAATGTTCCTGAGTGGATTGTCACCGGAATTCTCAACTCTCTTGCCTTCTGCATGAGTGCATGTGCCCCCGTGCCTGCCAACCGTACGAAATGATGCGTAGGCATCAGTTTCAACGCAACAAAGCCCCACTCCTTGACGCAGGTTTCAAGCTCGCTTACGGCTGCTTCGCCGAAGTTGGGATTGATCCAGGCGCAGGGAAGGAAAAGGTCCTTAGCACCCGGGTACGTGGCGAGCATTTCAGCAAGGTGCCTATTGTCGGGCTGCACGCCGATTTCCGCGATCACAACTGCTCTGGAGATGCCGCCATTTCGGCAGAGAGTTTCGAGTCCATCGAGGCCGAATCGTTTGCCAGCCAGCGGTTGGTTTACGAGATAGGTTTCGCAGTCGAATATCAAACTATGCTCCTATGTGTTTACCAATAACCTCGGCGTTTACTACGTTGAGCGGTGCTTGGCCGCTTATGACGCGGAGAATGTTGTTCGCGATTCCCTGGCAAAGGCGTTCAAGGCTTTCCCAAGTCGCTGCCAGGCAGTGTGGCGTACCGAGCACGTTATCGAGCGCAAGCAACGGATTGTCTGGCGACACA
>CAZGMU010000609.1:0-2455 GCA_964526975.1 uncultured Planctomycetaceae bacterium | reverse complement strand
CCGGCGGCAACATCAACCCCGACAAGGGCGGCGTCAGCATGTTCGAGCCGATGGGAGGCAGCGCGCCGAAGTACACCGGCACCGGCAAGATCAACCCGATCGCCGCGATCAACGCCGTCAGCATGTTGCTCGATCAGCAAAGCGAAGCGAAAGCCGCGAAGCGCGTCATGGACGCCATCATGAAGGTCACGGCCACCAAAATGAAAAGCCAAGCCGCCGGCAAAATGGGCCACACCACCAGCCAGGTCGGCGACCTGGTCTGCGAAGCCCTATAAAGCCGCGCCCGGTGGTCGCGGTCTGCCCTGCTTCCCATTCGCCCAACCTCTCTTCGAGGTTTCCACGGAAATTCCGTAAGTGTGCAGAATTCTACGTGGGAATTTTGCGCAGTTGGTGTGGGAGCGGAAGATCCGCGCACAGCGGTGGTCCGACCCGAAACGGGTCAGCTATATAGCCTGGCCATTCTAGCCGGAAGTTGTCGGTTTGGTCGGCGGTGCGAAAGGAACTATGGGCCACCGTTGACAATTGAAGCCGGCGTCACGACGGTGATGCCCTCGGACGCATAGCGACGAAAATCACGCTCATTGAGCGTGAGGATCCGATCGATTCCCGTTGCCCGCATCATCGCTACGATTCAGTAATCATGAACGGCAATGCCGTGAATCTGGAGCCGAACCAGCAGTTGCCGCCATTGATGATAAGCCACTGGAGAGTCCTCAAGAACGGTGGCGAATCGCTCGATGACTTGGACTCGCTTCTCCGTGACGTCGACACTTTTGCCATAGCCGCCGCGAGCCGACTGGGGACGAGTCGAGACATTCCAGAATTCAGCAACGACCTGAGAACTGACAGCCAGTGAATCGCCATTCGCGCGAAGTCGTTGTAGGGCCGCGCGAATATTGGCGTGCTCGGTGTCGGTACGGTCGAAGAGACGCAGCCAAACACCGGTGTCGACCAGGTATTGCATTAGTCGTGATCGGCGTAGATGCCAGCCCGAGAGAAATCGGCCGGCAAGCTCGGACCATCGAAGAGCAGCGGCTCTAACTCCGCGCTGAAATCCGCCGCGGGCAACCCGTTTTCCGGTGGGGCGGGCTGGACTGTCAGCTTCACGCGCGCCTGATCCGGCAACGAGAGCGGCAATAAAGGGCGAAACACCCCATGATCAAAAATGGCGTCGATCTGGTCGCTCATGCCGAATTGTACCATACGGGAGAAGGTGAAATCAGGAGGCAGGAGACACATTAAAACAGGCAGTGGGCGACATCCGTCCAATACAGCGGGTTTCAACAGCGAAGCACTACCCCCCGCGCATACTGCCGCCCCGAAAGGGTCGGCTAGATAGCCCGGCCGTTTCGGCCGGGCAAAATGATGTCCAGCCCTGGCAGATGGAATGATGGCGAGGGCAGCGAGGTTAGCTGGTATCCAAAAATCTCCAGTCGGCTTTCTAACGAAACATTCTGGGGAAATCCCTGGCGCCGTGGAGGATGCGAGCAACGTGGATGCCGTCGGCAACCGGTTGATAGAAAATTACGTAGGGTCGAACGACGAACGTGCGAAGGTCGTGACCAAGATCCTCTCGGCGCTCCCCTAGCTCGGGCTGGTTGGCAAGCGACTCCAGAGTATCCAACAATTAGTCGAGTACGTTGTTGGCTGCGGTCGGGTTATGCTGACGGATGTAATCGCGAATCGCGTTGAGGTCGGTGTCGGCCAGATGTGCAAGTCGGACAAGTCCCATTACGATTGACGCCGCGGGCTGAAATGCTGGCCTGCCTTCAATTCGTCGAACCGCTGCCGCAATGCTTGTGAATCGTAGTCTGTAAACTTGTCGCCAGCCAATTGGCGGACGCCGGCGTCAACTTGCTCGCGCAAAGCATTCCGCTCGCTCAGCAAATGGACAGCTTCCGTCAGCAACTCCTCCTCCGAGCCGTAGCGGCCGAGAGACAATTCATGGGAAATGAGTCGAGACAGATCAGGCGACAAGTTCAACGTCATAACGGACCTCCGGAAGCATTATAGCACAAGTCAGGAGGGTTAAGGGATGCAGGTTGGTACGCGCGCATTTCCGACCCGAAACGGATCGGCTATCTAGCCCGGCCGTTCCGGCCGGAGGTTATGTCGAAAGCTGTAGCGTGAGTGCTTTTGCACCCACGAGTACCGATGTAGAGGCCGGTTACGATCGACACACTCCGAAAAGGTGGGTGCAAGAAGCACCTACCAGCTATCGCGTTCGTCGTATTTGGTCACGGCGGAGCAAGTTCTGACGGGGACCGCGGACGCTGATCACGTAAATGCCTCGGCCGACGATCGTGTAGAGAGCGCGGTACGTTCGTCCTCGACGCGTTTTGAAGAAGATTTGGCGTACCTCGGTGGAATAAGCCTTCGATTCCGGCGCCATGCCGTGCTGCAACGGGTCGGCTCGGAGTTCGGCGACGGTTTGCAGCCAGCGCTCGCACCATGC
>CAZGMU010000608.1:933-2466 GCA_964526975.1 uncultured Planctomycetaceae bacterium | reverse complement strand
TCCTCGTCGAAATCTACTCCGACGTTCTCGGCGAAGCGATTTCTATCCATCCGTCAAAGTACGGTCCGGCGTTGGGGGCGGCGATCCTGGGCGCGCTCGCTGCAGGACGGGCACAAACCGGATTTAATTCTGCCGGGGCTGCGATCCGTGCGATGGCGGCCCCACAGCGTAATTCCAAGGACCGCGAACTACGTGTAGTGCGGCCGAACCGTCGCCACCGTCGCGTGTATGACGAAGCTTACCAAGAATATCGTCGTCTGGCTGAATTGTTTCAGCGGGACTAAGAGCGTTAGCACGATTCTCCTGCTTCCGTCCCTCAACGAATTTGTCGCCTTCTAGGTGCTGATCCGATCACGGTTGCCGCTAAGGCAACTAGCCACACACTCCCCGGCTCCGGCACGAACACAAACGAGTCGGCCGTGATCGTCAACTGATCGAGCACTGCAACGTGAGCGTCCGGCTGCCCGATACCTGGATTAAATGCGCCGGTGCCCGACCAAGGGCGCAAGAAAATGGTTACCGCGGCGGCTGGTATGAAACTGTTAACCATGAACTGCTGTCTGTTTGCGTAGTAGCGTAATGTGCTACCGGTGCGTGACATCCGCAACGTCACGTCTGGCATCGAGAGTCCGAATCCCGACAACCGGTAGCTCCCGTTACCATAAACACTGCCCTTCACCGCATTCGACTCTTGCAGAAAAAGTTCCGCCCATGGTACGGCAAACTGGTCGCCCAGCCGCAAGCCGACTTCACCGGTGCCGAGGGCCGCTTGATTGACGGTAAGGTCAATCGTGAAATTGCCGCTAACTTTGAAGTTGGTATGAATCTCCGCCGCGCCGTCCGATATGCCGGCCTGCTTGGTAAGGTGCCAAGTAGCGCCGGGCGTGAGTGTGCCCATGCTGTAGCTCAGCGAGCTCGTCGTTGTGTAGAGCCGACTGTCGAGCACTCGCCGACAGAGTGGCGAAAAACGCTGCGATCAGCATTCGCTTCATCAGCAGACCCTTCGCTCAGCGAAGTTTGAGCCTGAAAACCGACGCTGCCAACCACGGCCACGCCAAACGGTAGCAACCCTAATGTAGGCTCAGCATCACCAAACCGCCATCCTGCGGCAAGAGCGAAGCGGCAACATGAACGGGCGATATCGCACTACCACGTTCTCAGTCCGAGGCTTACATTAAACGGCTGTCGTCAGGCGCTGCCAATATTCCACGGGTGTCGGAGGCTGCGATGAAAGTACTAGCATCCATCTGTTGTGCCACGTTTCTAGGGTTTTCGCCGCTGGTGCTTGTGGCTGCTGAAGTCGACGCGGAGGTGCTTTCCAATTGGAACCAGTGGCGGGGTCCGCTGGCCACCGGTGTCGCTCCAGAGGGCAATCCGCCAACTGAGTTTTCCATTATCAAGAACGTAAAGTGGAAAGTTCCGATCGCGGGGCGAGGAAGTGCATCGCCGATTGTTTGGGGTGATCGGATCTTTATCTTGACGGCGGTGAAGACCGATCGAACAGCACCGGCAAGAGCGACTTCGTCGGCCCGC
>CAZGMU010000608.1:0-888 GCA_964526975.1 uncultured Planctomycetaceae bacterium | reverse complement strand
TTTCAGGCTGGCGCAAAGCGAACAGCCATCGAGCGAGTCGAGGCAAAGTGGCGATCGCGAACGCGGTGGCTCACGCCGTCGCGGTCCTGGCGGATTCGGCGGCGGACGCTTCAACATCGAAGCCCCGACCAACTACTACAAGTTCGATGTCCTGTGTATCGATCGCGGAACAGGCAAGACGATCTGGCAACGTACTGCCTGCGATGTGGTACCTCACGAGGGCCATCATCAAACGGGTTCGTTTGCCTCTGCCTCGCCGGTCACAGATGGCAAGTACTTGTATGCATCGTTTGGTTCGCGGGGCATCTATTGCTACGATCTCGACGGCAATCTCAAGTGGAAGAAGGAACTCGGCGACCTCCACATGCGCATGAGCTTTGGCGAAGGAGCATCCCCTGCCCTCTTCGACGATACACTTGTGCAAATTTGTGATCAGGAGACAGGCTCGTTTGTGGTCGCTCTCGATGCTAAGACCGGCCAGGAGAAATGGCGTAAGCCGCGCGAGGAAGTCAGCACATGGGGGACGCCGCTGATTGTGGAAGCCGCGGGAAAGACGCAGGTGATCACGAGCGGTTCGAATCGCATTCGCAGCTACGACCTTACAAATGGCGACGTCATCTGGGAGTGTGGCGGGTTGGGATCGAACCCGATCGCTTGCCCGGTGACCGTCGACGGCCTGGCCATTGCGATGACAGGGCATATGGACCCGGCGGGGATCGCGGTGCCGCTCGACTCGAAGGGCGACATTACCGATACCCAAAAAATCGCCTGGCAGATCAAGGGGACCACGCCCTATGTCCCTTCCCCGCTCGTACTCGGCGACACGATTTATTTCATTAAGTCGCGTAACGCGATTTTGTCGTCCGTCGCGGCCAAGACGGGCGAGTA
>CAZGMU010000607.1:690-2472 GCA_964526975.1 uncultured Planctomycetaceae bacterium | reverse complement strand
GAGCGCCTCCTGGAACTTGCCGACGTTTGAATAAGCGATGCCGCGATTCATAAACGACGAGGCAAACGTCGGATTCAGCTCGATCGCTACATTCAGATCCGCGATGGCCCGTTCACTCTGGCCCTTCCGAGAATAGAAAACACCGCGATTATATCGGATCAGGAATTCCATCGGTGCAAGCTCGATGGCAAATGACAGTTCGGCTATCGCACCATCCAGATCGCCAGCGCGCCCGAGATCTCCCGCGCGATTGCTGTGCTCTGCGGCCTTCAAGACGTTCTCTGCGACACCTTTGGACGTCTTCGGCGAAGGGTCGAACTCGCGTACGGGTTCGGCCCAACCGGTTGTGCCGGCAGCGTGCATCGTCGCAACAGCTGCCACAGCTACCTGGGCGATCCGTCGAATGCAGGTCCACATGCGGTTATCAACGAGTCGCCACTGCATCGCGACTTCTTAACTGAGCTGCTCACTCATTTGATTGCAGGAGTGTTTCAAATTGTTTCTGCGATCTCTTCATTGAGCGCGCGAGGTCACCGTTTGGAATTGATCAAAACGATTCTGCAACACGACTGATGAAAGCGGCTGGCCATCAGCCAACGCCTCTGGACCAAAACGCGGCCGTCGATTTGTATACGTTTAGGCTCAATAATTGAGCCTGCCCGCCAGCAATGCGGGCCCGAGGGCAAGACCTTGACTCTTGCATGATTGGAGACTGCCAATGACAACGCCTCTGAGTGGTCGTCGAACGCTGCTTACCCTTCCTCTCGCATTCGCGCTTCACGTGTTCAACTCAGCCGCCCCATCGCTCGCCGGCAACGAAGCAAACTTCGTGCTCTACGACTGGCACACGGCCCGCAAGGGCTCTGTCGAAATCATGAACATGACGGACTTCTCGACGGACGTGAAAGGCGAGCCATCTTACATTTCGAACATGCTCGAGGTCGAATATGGTGTGACCGATTGGTGGACATTCGAGTTCATGGCCGAGGGGCAGCAGACCGAAGGGGCTGATTTCGTCAACACCGGTTTCCGCATCGAAAACAGGTTTCGGCTAATGCCGTACGGGTCGTTTCTGAACCCGGTGCTTTATACCGAGTACGAAAGCTTGAAGCCCGAAACAAAGTACCTGATGGAGGTGAGCGGCCGGACGGATGCTCCCGCAGCGACAGGTCCGGAACGCGACGAGCGGATTTTTGAGACGCGGCTGATTCTCGGGCAAGATCTTACAGATCGCCTTGGCGTTTCCTTCAACTGGATCAACGAAACAGATACGCGCAACGGCGACACAGCATTCGGCTACGCGACGGGCCTGAACTATACAATCTTCACATCCCACACAGAACACGCGGCCTCCAATCTACCCTCGGCCCACACCCACCACGGAGACGGAGAGCCGTCTGATCCGTGGGCGCTTAGTCATGTCCAAGTCGGCGCTGAGTTTTTTGGCGGCGTAGGCGACACGGTTCGCGGCGTGACGTTCGATCCGGACAAGACGGAGCAGTACGCCGGGCTCAATGTGATGACGCATTTCGAAAGCGGATTGCATCTTATGCTAGGCGGCGCTGTCGGCCTCACCGACACAAGCCAAGACCGTCTGATTCGTTTGATGGTGGGTTGGGAACTTGAGTGAACGGCCTTGAGCGAGTTAAGTTCTGGGCGAAGCTTCAACAGAGGAAAGAATCCGATGCCAAAAGTTGCGCGTGTCTTCATGATCAGTTTCGCAGCATTTGTTCCAGTAATTGCGTCGGCGGTGGCCGGCCCCTTTTCGATTGCCGGTTCCGC
>CAZGMU010000607.1:0-680 GCA_964526975.1 uncultured Planctomycetaceae bacterium | reverse complement strand
GCACAGGGCGCTGTGCTCGAGGAGATCGAGGCTGATATCCGCGGGCCGCGAGCGGTGCTCCAAAGTCCGTTGTGCAGCTCGCCGACCACAAGCCTAAACACAAGTGCCACATCATGGACGGACAACGGCACTGCGTCTGGATCAAATAGCTCTGGCGACCAAGCCGTTCTGCAGCTTTGGACTCGCCCAGAAATAAAATGTAACAATCCAGAAATACTTCTGCTGCCTGCGTTCCCGTAGTCGTAAAGTCATGACGCGAGGGAAACTGGCGATGATCTGGATCGTGTTTTGGGTAGCGCTTGCGCTCGCCCAACCATCGACTGCATTTGCCCACGAAGGGCATGAGCACGGCGGTCCCAAGGTTGAGATCACGACCGCCGTCGCTCCGAGGTTTGAGGCCGCATCTGGCGACTTCGAACTTGTCGGCGTCCTCAAAGGGGACGAATTGATCGTATACCTGGATCGCTTCGGCACCAATGGTCCGGTCACTGACGCGCAAGTGACAGCGACGGCCAATGGCGAAGCCGTGAGGGTCGAGGCGACTGGAAAGGGGACTTATCGGGTCATCACACCCGAGTTGAAACAGCCCAAGCGTATCGAGTTCATTTTCACAATCGTCGCGTCGGACGCGACCGACCTCCTCGCCGGCACCCTTGAAGTCTCAGAGACAAAATCGACTG
>CAZGMU010000606.1:0-2481 GCA_964526975.1 uncultured Planctomycetaceae bacterium | reverse complement strand
GATCACCCGACTGCAAGGCATCGAAGGCTTCGCCAACGTGGTGCTCACGCGCGATGATATCGTGCGTCACCGCCTGGTGCAGGAAATTGTTCGTTGTTACGAGGAAGGACCGAGGAAGGAAAGATAGAGGGGGAGAGTGGGAGGATGGGCTTGAGCACGCATCCTCCCCCTCTCCCACCCTCCCCCCCTTTTAAATTTCGAGAATCGTTTTGAAATAAGTCGCAGACCTGTTTCTGGACTTTAGCTGGAACCACCATGAGCACCGGTAGCAAGAAAAAGCGACGCATCGATCGAGTCACCTCGGTCGAATTGCCTCCCGGTGTATTGGGGAACTTGTGGGGGCAGTTGCGGCGTGGCCATGTGCTGGTCCGCCTTGCGCTCTGCGCCCTTACGGCCCTCTTGCTATGGGGAATCACTCGTGGTTGGGTTCCTACTTTCCCTTACCACCGCGGTGATGTGCCGCTGCGCGACATCGTCTCCCGCACGCAATTCGAGCGGGAAGATCCCGAGGAAACCCGCAGGGCTCGCGAGCTGGCCAGAAGCCTCGCGATCGCCACTTACGATCAAGACCCCGCCAGCTTGGAGCAGCTTCGCGCCCAGGTCGAAAACGAAGTGACGGAGATCGTCTCTTCGAAGTCGCTGGATAAAGTGGACAAGCTCTGGGATTCCTACCGCCTGCCGCTGGCCGAGGGAACGCCCAAGCCAACCCCACAAGAGCGCGATCAACAATATCAAAAGTTCCGTGACGTTCTGTCGGGTGAAGGAGTGCTGGATAAATTCAAAGCGGCACTCAAGGAGTCGTTTACCCCACTGCTCGAAAAAGGCGTGCTGGAAAAATTGCCCGCCGAGCACGATGCCAACAAAGAAACCATCTCGGTGCATCCGGTGGGGACCGATGCTAAGTTTCCGCGGAATGTTCCCGTGAGCGAGGTGCTCGCCGAGAACGCGGCCTCGGCCCTGCAGAAGTCCCTCGTCGCGAAGATGCCCGCTCCCGAAATAGCCGATCGCATTTTCGCCCGGCTGAAGTCGTCTTTGCCGACAACGCTTAAGTTGAACGTCGAAGTCACTCGGCAGGAGCAAAAGAACGCTGCCGCGGCCGTGCAAACCAAGACTGAAATCATCCCCGCCGGCACCGTGCTGGCCCATGCCGTGGATGACAAGGGGGTGCCCACTCCCATCGATGAGCCGACGCTCGAAAAACTCAAGCTCGAGTACCGGGCGGAACTCGATAGCCACCCTCTTTGGGCCAAATTTTCGCGATCGCTGGCCGTGCTCGGCATGTATGTCGCGCTGTTCATCCTTTGCGGATTTTATATCTACCACCGCGATTACCGCATCGTGGATGACCTGAATCGCCTTGCAACGCTCCTTGCGCTGGTCGTTGTCACCGTGGTTCTAATCGTGGTGACCAGCAACGACTGGCGGGCCGAGATGGTTCCGCTGATGTTGTTCGGCATGATCGTCGCAATCGCCTACCAGCAAGAAATCGCCCTGCTGCTCTCAGCGTCAATGACCTTGATTAGCGCCGTCGCGCTCGGCTACGGGCTGGCCGATTCCGTAGTAATGCTTGCCGCCACGGCCGGCGCGATCTTGCTTTTGGGCCGCGTCCGAAGCCGCAATAAGTTGCTGACGGTCGGTTTTTGGGCCGCCATCGTCGCCGCATTTACCACGCTTGGCGTCGGCGTTCTCGAAGGCATGCCTTTTTGGGCCACGCTAAACACCGCGATCCTGTTCTTCGTTTGGGCGATCATCGCCGGCACCTTGATGACCTGCCTCTTGCCGATGGTGGAAAAAGTTTTCAACGTCCAGACCGATCTGAGCTTGCTCGCACTTGGCGATCCGGCTCATCCACTGCTCCAGGAACTGATTCGCCGCGCGCCAGGCACTTATAACCATTCGATCACCGTCGCCTCCCTCGCCGAGGCGGCCGCCGAAGCGATTGGCGCTCGCGGGCTCTTGGTTCGCGTTGGCGCGTACTTCCACGATATCGGCAAAATGTTGAAGCCTGGCTACTTTGCCGAAAACCAGGGGCAAGGCGACAACCGTCACCGCTCGCTCGTGCCGGCCATGAGCACGCTCGTGATTATCGCCCACGTAAAAGACGGCGCCGATCTCGCCCGCCAATCGAAGATCCCCGAATCGATTATTGATTTCATTCAACAGCACCACGGCACAACGCTCGTCGAATACTTTTATCGCCAGGCGAGCGAGAGCAAGAAGGCCAATCCCGACGGCGCAGAAGTCGACGAAAGCTCGTTCCGCTATCCTGGCCCCAAGCCGCAAACCAAGGAGGCCGGCATTCTTATGCTGGCCGACGCCGTCGAAAGCGCCAGCCGCGTTCTCGTCGAGCCTACGCCTTCGCGCATCGAAAGCCTCGTCGAGGATATCAGCCGCAAACGCTTGCTCGACGGCCAGTTCGACGAATGCGGCCTCACGCTCGAAGAGGTTCGCAAGATCGGCGATAGTTTAGTAAAATCGCTG
>CAZGMU010000605.1:0-2481 GCA_964526975.1 uncultured Planctomycetaceae bacterium | reverse complement strand
GGTCCGGTCGGGCTGAACATGTTGTGGCCGACCTTCACTAGCTGATCGAGCGACTCTGGTTGCGACATGCCAAAAGCTTGAATGTCGCCGTCTTGATAAATGAAGCCGTCTGGCGAAACGGTCCAAGGGACACCAGGCTCAAGCTGGATTTCGGTGCCCGCCTGATCGAGCACGGGCCGATGGCCGTTTTGCGTGACGATGCGGCCCTGCGTATCCATTTCAAAATCGCCCGCGCGGCTGAGGTACTGTTTGCCGTCGTCGCCTTTGATGTGGAAAAAACCTTTGCCGTTGATCGCGAAATCGAGGTTGTTGCCCGTCCGTTTCATGTCGCCCATCGAGTAGTCGGTGGCGACATTGATGATTTTCGCGCCGCCGCCGATGTTGTTGATCGAGCCGTCGCCGGGGCGGGCCTGGCCTCTTTGAATGGCCTCGGAAAAGCGTGACATGAACGTCGGCACGTCTTGCTTGAAGCCGGCCGTGTCGACATTCGCCAAATTGTTGGCAATGACTTCCAGCCGCTGGGCTTGGACATTGGCCCCTTCGCCGGAGATATACATTCCGTACGGCATGACAGCGATGAGATCAGCAGGTGGCCCCCCTGCGTCGACCTGCCTCTAAGCAACCGCCATGCCGAAGCAGGTGCTGGCGAAGTGCGCAACAACACAGCCGCTGCAATTACCGAGAGAAATGAGCGCGACATGGTTGATCATGCTAGCGAACGCCAGCAGTGATACGCGCGTGCATTCGGCGAATTCTGCCGGTCCGCGAAACAACGTTCGGCAACTTCCGCGCGAGCTCAAATTATGTGGCCACGAAAAGCACGAAAGTCCACGGAAAGTTTTTGTGACTTTTTGTGTTTTTCGTGGCTACTCCACAAGACTATGCACGATGTGGCATCAGCCATAACCTAAATCGCGGAGGTCGCGTTCGGTCAGGCCTACGTGGTGACCGTATTCGTGCAAGATGGTTTTGCGGATCTGAAGCCGCAGCTTGTCGATGTCGAACCCGCCATCCCGCCGGCGTGCAAGCCCCAGGATTCCCAGGCGATAGATATGGATCACGTCCGACATCACGCTCGATTGATCGATGCTGCGCTTTATCAATGGAACACCGGTGTAGAGTCCATAGAGATGCGACGGATGGCGAATCCGCATCCGCCGCATCACTTGTGGTGAAGGGTAATCCTCGACCACCAGCGGCACTTCTTCCATGAAGTCCTTTACCTGCCGCGGCAATTCGGCCACCACGAACTCGACATGCTCGTCGAAGAACTGGCGGTTTTCCGGGCTAATTTCGGGGAGTGGGTTAGCCATTGCGAGATGCTGCGATAAGTTTTTCAGCGCCTTGTGACAGCAGCGCTTCGGCAACCTGAACGCCCAACGACAAAGCCTCGCTCGGACTGCCGCTGGCACTAGCCGCTAGGCGCTGAGAACCATCGGCGCTGAGCACGACAGCCGATAGGTGCAGCATGTTTTTCTCCAAACGTCCCCACGCGCCGACCGGAGCCATGCACCCACCGCGCAGGTGCTCTAGGAGCGACCGTTCCGCGATGACCGCGGCGCGGGTTTCCGCATGGTTGAGCGAGGACAGAATTTCGCGTGCCGCCCGGTCGTCTGCACGACATTCGATGCCAAGGGCCCCCTGCCCCACGGCAGGCAGCATCACGTCGAACGGCAGCACCTGCGAGATTCGATTTGCCAATCCGAGCCGCACGAGGCCAGCCTGGGCCAACACGAGCGCGTCAAACTGCCCTTCGTCGAGCTTGCGCAAGCGGGTATCCACATTGCCACGCACATCAAGCAATTTCAAATCAGGCCGTGCGTGCAGCAATTGCGCCTGCCGCCGCAGACTGCCCGTGCCAACTCTTGCTCCTTTCGGCAACTTCTCCAAAACTAACTCTCGCCCCTCGCTCCCCGCTCCTCGTTCCTCACTCCTCCCCCCTCGCTCCTCGCTCCTCACGACCAGCACATCCGCCGGGCTCTCTCGTTCCGGCACCGCAGCCAGCACCAAGCCGTCGACCGGCTCGGTCGGCAGGTCTTTCAAGCTATGCACGGCCAGATCGACATCGTCGTTTAGAAGGGCACGTTGGATTTCTTTGGTGAACACGCCGCGCGTGCCGATTTCCTCGACCGCAACGACCTGTTCCAAATCGCCTCGTGTCGCAATTTCGATTAGCTCAACTTTATGACCGAGGCGCTGCAGCTCACCAGCGACCCAGTCTGCCTGCCAACGCGCCAATTTGCTTCCGCGGGTACCAAGTCGCAATGTTCGTGGTTGGGTTGAGTCAGCGGCCATCGATATTGGTCAAACCAGGTCTTGCTTGAATTCGAGCCAGATAAATATCCTTGTTGCCTTGGCTTAGGAGCGACTCTATAACTTCCCAATTTTCAGAATAACCACGGAGACACAGAGGGCACGGAGAATTCGAGTTGGGAATGGGGAGTGTGGAATGAGGAGTTTTCATTCCCCACTCCCCATTCC